>JABHHG010000070.1 GCA_018671635.1 Fidelibacterota bacterium
ATTTTAACCATTGAAAAGTCTTTACGGATTGACCCATCCAGTGATTATTTCATGGATCAAAAAACTAAATTTGTGAACGCAAAAAAGGAAGCACGTAAATATGTACCAGCCTAGTAATTTTATACCTAAAGGAACCAAAATCAATTCATGGGATGATTTAAAACCTCATTTTGATGTTCTCATAAATAGAGAGGTTTCATCACAAGATGATTTGGAAACATTAATTACCCATTATAGTGAACTCATTTCTGTATTTGCAGAAGATTATGCGTGGTCATATATCAATATGTCATGCCATACTGAGAATGATGACTATGTGAAAACGTATGAAAATTTTGCATCCGTTATTGAGCCTGAGTTTAGTAAATCAGCCAATGCCTTAACCAAAAAAATTACATCTCATCCTCAATTTTCTGAATTAGATTCAACTCGATTTGGACAGCTATCAAAACTATTTACGCGTGAGTTAGAAATGTTTCGTGATGAGAATGTACCCTTGAATGCAGAATTATCTACCCTTTCATCTCAGTATGATCAAGTAGCAGGTGGACTCACCGCTAACATTGATGGTGAAGATTTACCCATGCCCATGGCAGGTACACGATTACTTTCTGCTGACCGTGAAGTACGAAAAAATGCGTGGATAGCCATGCAAGAATCACGATATGCCAAAAAAGAAGAATTTGATACTTTCTATTCTGAAATGGTGAAACTTCGGCACAAGGTGGCTATAAATGCAGGCTATGAAAATTTTAGGGATTATCAACATGATAACCTCCATCGTTTCGATTACACCCCTGCCGATGCAGAGGCCTTTCATGATGCCGTGGAAACATGTGTAAAGCCATTGGCATTGTCGATTCATAAAAAACATTGTGAAAAATTAGGTTTGGATCTATCTGACTATCGCCCTTGGGATGGCTCGGGTGAACCGGAAGGTCAAACTCCACTTAAACCATTTGATGGTGCAGAAGAACTGACGGCTATCGCCATTGATATTTTCTCAATATTGAAACCTGAATTTGGTGAAAACTTAAAGGCCATGGACAATAGTAATTTATTTGATTTAGACTCTCGTAAAGGTAAGTCTCCCGGTGGTTATAATTATCCATTAGAGGTGACAGGAATGCCATTTATTTTTATGAATGCGGCAGGCACTCAACGAGATGTAACCACCATGATGCACGAGGGCGGACATGCTATGCATACTTTTTTATGCAATGAAGAACCCTTGGTGCAGTATCGTGAAACGCCATCAGAAATGGCAGAAACTGCCAGCATGAGTATGGAGCTCATGACCAGTCCGTATTGGGATAAATTTTACAATAAAGAAGATCATATTCGGGCACGACGTGAACATTTAGAGGGAATCATTACTTTCTTTCCATGGTGCGCCACTGTAGATGCCATGCAACATTGGGTCTATTTGAATCCTGAGCATACCACAGCAGAACGAGACAGCCATTTTGTTCAGTTGACCAAACGATTTGGCACCTGTGTAAATTGGGATGGCTATGAACATTATCAACGAAATGGATGGCAACGGCAGGGGCATATTTTTGGTGTTCCCTTTTACTATATTGAATATGGCATTGCCCAATTGGGTGCATTACAAGTTTATCGTAATTTTGTAAAAAATAATGATACTGGATTAGATGGCTATATCAAAGGTTTGAAAATGGGTAATTCAAAACCAATCCCAGAAGTGTGGGAGAATATGGGCATTAAATTTGATTTTTCTGCAGATACCATCAAAGAACTTATGGAATTTGTACAAGAAGAATTAGATAAATTGGATGTGGATGTTTGTGTGGCGGGGTAGGAATTAGGAAATAGGGATTTGGTGTTAGGTTTTAGGGAATAGGTATTAGGCTCTACCACTGAGTCATTGAGACACAGAGTTTTTTATTCTGTAGAAGACGGCTTTAAATCGTCCCGCAGTTAAAATCGTAGAGGCGTGGTCTTCGCGCCCTATTAATTTTTGTAGGGGAGTACCCATTTGTGCTCCAGAAAATATATCATTAACCTTTCAAAGGTTTAGAGCCTTTGAAAGGTTGTAAAGACACATTTTTTCCCTGTCACCTGTCACCTAATACTAATTTTACTATTGCTTTATTCTCAGCCTTAATATTAACCTTAGCCTAGTATCATGATTCATTATTCAAATTTAGAAACTCCTATTGGTCAATTTACGCTTTATGCTGTAGAAGATGGTGTGGTTTATATATCATTGCCAGAGAGTGACCCAACGGTAGCTACAAATTGGTGTGAGAAGATATTGGGTGATACTGACGTGGTAGAATCTGACATGTGGATAGTTCATGCTAAAGCCGAATTAAATGAGTATTTTGCAGGGCAACGTCAATCATTTGAATGTGAGTATTTATTGTTTACCTCCCCATTTAGGAAGAAGTCATTAGAGGCGGTGCGACAAATACCCTATGGTGAGAAGCAGTCTTATGCCCAAGTTGCCAATATTGCAGGAAATGCCCATGCCGTTCGTGCGGCTGGTTCTGCCAATGCTAAGAATCCATTACCCATTTTAATTCCATGTCATCGGGTAATCTCCAGTAATGGTTCGTTGGGTGGTTATGGCGGTGGACAGGAAATGAAGCAATGGTTATTAGATCATGAACAAACCTATTGTAAGTCATAATTAGGCTTCACTTTTTTATGAAAAAAGTTGTAGTTTTCTCTCGATAAAAATCCAATTTTTAAATACAAATATATAAAGGATAGAACAATGGCAGGATATGTTCTCCGAATTATACCACTCATTATCATCAGCATTACCCTTCTCATGGCTGACCCCTTCAAACCCTTAGATACAGACTTTTTGAATACCAAAACGTCGAAGAAAAAATCTGATAAACCGGCCGAGAAGAATGGTAAAAAAGATAAAAGTAAGAAAAAAGCCTTCGATGATGTTATTAAAGATTATGAGAAAATTGAGGGCTTATTTACCTTCTATTGGAGTACCGAAAAGAATAAGGTTTATATTTCCATTCCCCCAGAACAATTTGATAAAATATACTTAGCGGGTCTTACGCGCCAATCTGGTGATGGCTATCGGTATGATGGCAGTAGTATGATGGGAGAATATCCATTCTTTTTAAAGCGAGTAGGTGAGAAAGTTCAATTAGTAGAAAAGAATGTAAAATTTAGGGCGGATAAAAGTTCAGCTTCTGCAAAAGCAATTGATAATTTGATGTCAAATTCCATATTAGCATCCAGTAAAATTGAGGGTGCTCCCCATGAAAAAACCGGGGCGGTATTGGTGCCGGCTGAGAGTTTATTTTTGCGTGACTTTGCAGGCACAGGAAGTTCAAAACGAGCCACATTCAAACTTGACAAGTCAAATTCTTATTATGAGAGTATTCAGTCATTCCCATATAATTCAGAAATTGGTGTGGCATTACATTTTACGTCCAGTAGTCCGAAATATACCTTTACCCTTCCCGATTCAAAATCGGCGATCCATCGATATCATATGAGTTGGTCTGAAATTCCTGATTCTGATTATAAGCCCCGATTGGCGGATGATCGCGTGGGACACTTTTTGACCATGCATCAAGACTATACTAATATTTATCAAGAGTCGCCGTATGTACGATATGTGAATCGATGGGATTTAGAAAAGTCTGACCCTACCGCAGAATTATCAACACCCAAACAACCCATAGTGTATTGGTTAGAGAATACAATTCCAGAAGAGTTTAGAGGGCCTATTCGAGAGGGCATTTTGGCATGGAATCAAGCCTTTGAAGCCATTGGCTTTAAGGATGCTGTGGTGGCGAAGCAAATGCCAGATGATGCCACATGGGATCCGGCAGATGTGCGATATTCAACCATTAGATGGATGATTCAACCTGGGTCTGCCTATGCAGTTGGGCCTTCACGGGCCAATCCATATACGGGCGAATTATATGATGCAGATATTCGATTAAGTGCAGACTTTTTTAGATTTTATTATAATGACTTTTATGAATTTGTTCAACCTATTGTGGGGCATACTTTTGAAGATGCTATTGATGCAGAAGATAATCATGACCATCATGAAAATGGTGAATGTAATTATTCCCAGCATTTATCACAGAATATTGCCTTCTCATGGAATAGCCTTTTTGCCAAAGATGAATTATCTGATAATAATAAAAAATTAACGATGGAACGCTTTGTACATGATGGGATTGTTGATTTGGTTCTCCATGAAGTGGGACACACATTGGGGCTTCGACATAATTTTAAAGCCAGTTCAGTTTACACAGTTGAACAATTAAGCGACCCTTCATTTACAGAAGTACATGGAGTAACTGGTTCAGTAATGGATTATAATGCGTCCAGTTTATTGGATGGTGGACATACCTTTTTCCAAACACACCCTGGCCCCTATGATTATTGGGCCATTGAATATGCCTATGCTGAATTACCATTTCGTTCCGATTTAACCGAAGCTGAATTTTTACAAAATATTGCCCTCAAATCGTCTGACCCTTATCTAGTATATGGCACAGATGAAGATACCTTTGGTTCATCAACTCGCAGTATTGATCCGTACACCAGTTCACGAGATTTGAGTGCAGACCCAATTGAGTATTACACAAAACAGTTGGGTTTAGTCCATAGTTTTTGGGATGACCTCCTTTCAAAGTTTGAGAAAGAAGGGGAACGATATCCGCGAATTAGAAATACATTTTCTCAGGGATTATGGGAGTTCTATGGTGCAGCACGAAATGTATCAAAATTTATTGGCGGCATACAGCATAGTCGTCATCATGTTGGCGAAATGGATAGAAATCCGTTTGTCGTAATTCCTGCCGATGACCAACGTCGAGCCCTTCAATTTTTAGATGAGCAGATTATGGCCGCGGATGTATTTAGCTTTGATGCGGATTTATTAAATAAGTTGGCTCCTGAACGTTTAGGTGACTTTCAAGGGTCTATTTGGGATATGAACCGATTGGACTTTCCCATCCATAGTTATATTAAAAGTATTCAGCGATTGGCAATTTATCGTATTTACCACCCTAATATTATCAATCGTGTACAGGATAATGAACTCAGATTTGGCCGTGGAGAAGATGTATTTACATTGGAAGAATTATTTACTCGATCATCAGAAATGGTTTGGCGTGAGTTATATAATGGTGGAGATGTGAATAGTTTTAGGCGAAATCTTCAGACTGAACATGTAAAGGTACTTTCAGCCATCATGAAAAATGAGTCTGGGAAATTCCCAAATGATGCCATTGCATTGGCACGGAATGATATGAATATCCTGCATACAAAAATGAAGAAAGCGTTAGACGATGATAAGGTGGATGAATATACCCATGCCCATTATCAAGATAATGCCAGTCGAATTCAATCAGTGTATAAAGCACGCACAATTTTAAATTAAGGGAATTATGATTATAACCACCACACCTACTATTCAAGGTAAAGAGATTAAAGAATACAAAGGTATTGTTACCGGAGAGGCCATTTTAGGCGCCAATATATTTAAAGACTTATTTGCAGTTTTTAGAGATATTGTGGGTGGACGCTCAAAGGCCTATGAAAAAGAATTGGCGAATGCTCGAACTATTGCGCTGAAAGAGTTAGAAGAAAATGCCATTAAAATGGGAGCTAATTCTGTAGTGGGCATCGATTTAGACTATGAAACGGTTGGCTCAAAAGGGAGTATGCTCATGGTTTCAGTAAGTGGTACTGCAGTAGTTATCTAATTGTTTTGTATTAAATGGTATTTTGAAAGGGCTCAATTGAGCCCTTTTTTAATTCATAATAATATTGACAACACCTACGATATCCAAAATATCAATAATACCATCACTGTTAATATCGCCCAAAATGAGTTGAGTGTCGGTGGCATCCCAATTGCCCATTATTATATTAATCATGATAATGATATCCTGAATATTAACCACTTGATCATCGTTCACATCACCCGACAAAATGGGTGAACCAATTCCCGTTGATGCCCACGCATTCGAAACCGTTTGATAGTAGTCCAATCGATTAGGATATAAATCATAACACGCTTGTAGCATTTTTTCACGCCCAATGTCAAAGTCATCTTCTTTGTCGAGATAGAAAGAATTCCAAGCAAACCAAATATTTCCCGCCACAATTCGAGATTGCACAATATCATCTTCAAATGGTTCAACAATAATATCATAATGCTCATCCCCTTGAATCACCAAATACATGATTTTATTGGGGATGCCCGAATTGGTATGCACACCACCAAAGTCATTACTCCACAGTGGGTTGGGATTATAATCCACAAAATAATAATGATTTATATGGTCTGGTTGTTGGTGTGAGGGTGGATGAATAAAACTACGACCACCTTCTCCTGAATATCGTACATCTTCACCTTCGGTCCAATCGCCACCATCTTGGTAAACGGCCTCTACAAAATATCCCATTACATCTGAGATTGACTCATTCATTGCCCCTGCTTGATTTCGATAAATGAGGCCAGAGGTATGGGCGGTGAATCCATGAGAAAATTCATGGGTAACAATATCCTGTGCTGCGCAGAATGGACGATATCCATTTCCACCATAGCCATACGTGAGGATGTCTAATGCAGCATTGTAAAAGGCATTTCGTTGGCTAATAGAGGATGTAGAAAAATAGTTAACTACAGAAATCGTTCGTTTTCCCGTTCCGTTTATCCCTGCATAATTATGATAATCCCAGAAATAGTCTAATGTCTTTCGTTGATAGTCGTGGGCACTCACTCCCGATTGATGAGAGTTGGTGATATTTACCAATTCGAAATTTGTAGTGGTGCTATTCACATAGGATAAATCTTCATAGAATCCGCCATAACTATTGAGAGTATAAATAGTACCCAATTCGGGATGGCTTTCATCTACCATGTTATACATCCCTGTGGAAAGTTGCGAATCATCAATTTCAATCCAGGGGTCATTACAAAATCCATTCCCAACTCCAGGGAATTGCATATACCACTCACTAAAACAATCTCCATTACAGTCTTCTAATTCTCCGTCAAGGCAATCGCCTTGGGATGCAGTAATGGTACAGCCCCAATAGTTTTGACCATCACAATCACCATAATCAAAACAAAATTCTTCACAAACTAAATTGGGGGTGGCTATATTTCCAAAAGGTGTAAAGGCTTCACCTTCATAAATATGGAGTAAATCAACGGGTTCATCTAAAAGGTTTACACCAGAACCAGTGGTGGGGCCTTCGTCGAATGTGAGGGGGAATAGATCAACAATTTCATTGGTATGCGCATCAACTAAATTATTCCGTGATTGTTCAAAAGAAATAGATTCTATCGAGTAAATTAAATGAGGGGAGTCATTTTTTACATAAATAAGTAGTTCTTTATATTTTAAGTATGACTTTTTAGAAAAAGGTAATTCATCTTTTAATATAGACATAGCATCCATTTTTGAAAATGATGGTATGGTTGATATATTGATGGATCTCACATTACTTGACAGGGAAGAAATGAGGCCCTTTTGATTAATATGTACACGAATAGTCTTACCAAATACGGGGATATCATTTTCTGTCTGTTGAAAGACCAAATGCTCAGATTCACCAAATCCATTTACTTGTTTTAATAATGGAAATTCATGGGCCGCTTCATGTCCTAATTTAGTTTTGATATCACTCAAATAACCTCGAACCGAGGTTTCGACATCATCTCTAATTTCATGCAGATTTCCAGATGAAAACGTGAGTTGACCATTCTCATAGATGGTATTGTTTTGTATTCCAAAAAGGGATGTAGATAAAAGTAAAAATAGAATTGCTCTCATTTGTTCTCCTTTAATATAAGCAGGCTTCAATGTTATTTCCGTCCAAGTCTAAAATAAATGAAGCATAATAATTTTCGCCATAAGTGGGTCGAGGTCCAGGTTCTCCATTGCAAATTCCACCCAATTCAATTGCCGTTTGATGAAATAAATTGACAGTTTTTTTTATCTAAAACTTTAAATGCAATATGTACATTTGAATTTTCAGGATGCAATCTGTCTTCTTGTACAATTTCGAAACCAGGTTCATTTTTTGGGCCATATCCTCTAAACAGATCATCATCTTTTCCCAAAACAATTTTATATCCAATAGTGTGTAGTAGGGAATCATAAAATATTTTACTTTTTGAAATATTTTTAACACGTAGCATAATATGAACAATCATGATAAGTTGAATTTTTTAGATAAAATGTCCATGGCTAAATTTACGTCGCCACAATCAATCCAATGAATCTCTATACCTCGTTTTTCCATGCGTCTAAACCAAGAGCCTTGTCGCTTCGCAAATTGATGGATGGCAATATTGAGTAATTCAAAAAGTACATCTTTAGTTAATTCATCATCTAAATATCGTCGGATAAACTTATATTCTAATCCAAAATAATTGAGGCGTTCTTTGTCTAATCCATTTTTCCGAAGCGTTTCCACTTCTTCAATCATTCCGTTTTCTAGGCGGTATTTTAATCGAGTGGTAATCCGCTCCCGAATAATTTCACGAGGATATTTTACACCTAATACACATGTTTTGGTAAGATCATTGGGTGTAGAATTTGTTTCAGGAGTTCCACTTTCCATGGCCAATTCAATACCACGAATGATTCTTCGTTTGGTATCGGTGTTCCAATTTTCAAACAGATTTGAATCTAAAGCTTGTAATTGATTTGCTAATTCATCTTTGGATTTAGATTCTAAATTTTCACGTAATTCAGCATTTGCATCAATAGGTTCAAATCTATAATTTAATAATACTGAATCTAAATAAAGTCCTGTGCCTCCGCAAAGAATTGGCAATTGACCTTGTTCATGAATCTTATGGTAAGCCGTTTGATAATCGGTTTGAAATCGACACACATTGTAATCTTCACTGGGGTCAAGGATATCTATCAAATGATAGGGAATATTATTTCCATTAATTGAATAATCGTCAAGATCTTTACCGGTACCAATATCCATTCCGCGATAAATTTGACGTGAGTCAGCAGAAATAATTTCACCACTAAGTTGATTTGCCAGTTGCACCGCTAATCCTGTTTTACCCGTTGCGGTTGGGCCAAGTATAGTAATTAGCTCAAGTGGTTGTTTTTTGTTGGATGCCATCGCTATAATTTGCAAAATATGTAGTTCATATCGTTCCAAATTTAATATTTATATATGGAGTTTTTATGCTAGAAGCCATTATTGCCGTAATAAGTCTCATTATTGGAATGGGGATTGGATGGATAATCCGCTCAAAATCAGTTTCAGAGAGTAATCCCGAAAAAGTTTCAACCTTGGAGGCAGAGTTACAATCCACTCGAGAAGCTGAAGTCGTGTCTCGAACTAATCTTGAGAATCTTCAACAAAAGTTTGAAGAAGAGAAAAAGCGTTTAGAAGAAATTCGCAAAGAGATGGAGAATTCATTTAAAGCCATGGCGGCAGATATTGCCAATGATAATTCAGAAACCTTTTTAAAGCAAGCCAATGAGCAATTCAAGTCCTTAAAAGATAGTTCGGAAAAAGATTTAGATGAGAAGAAAAAACTCATCGATAAAAGTTTAACTGGAATGAATGAGAAATTAGAATCTCTCCACAAACAATCAACTGAATTAAAAACTAGCATTGATACCAGTCAAAAAACCACTGAAGTATTGAGTGAAAATACAGCACGCCTTCGGGAAATATTATCATCTTCCCAAAAACGAGGACAATGGGGTGAGCGGATGGTTGAGGATATTCTTCAGTTTGTAGGCTTGATGGAAAATGTAAATTATACAAAACAAAGTCAAGTTGAGTCTGGACAACGACCCGATTTCACATTTATTCTTCCTCAAGAAAAACGACTAAATATGGATGTAAAATTTCCGTTAGCCCACTATGAAAATTATTTATCTGCTGAAAGTGAGGAAGCACAATCCCACGAAAAATCTGCTTTCTTAAAAGATGTAAAAAACCATATAAAATCTGTATCGAGTCGAGAGTATATAAATCCTGCTGAAGGCACGCTGGATTATGTAATGCTGTTTATTCCCAATGAATCCATCTACGGATTCATCAATCGTGAAGACACTGAATTGGTGGATTATGCATTGAAGAATCATGTGTTATTGTGCTCACCATTAACGCTTTATGCAGTATTATCTTTGATACATCAAGCCGCACGTAATTTTACCATGAATGAGCGTGCCTCAGAAGTAATGGGTTTAGTTGATCAATTTAGAATCCAATGGAAGAAGTATGTTGATCAAATGGATAAGTTGGGTAATCGCATAGATGGATTATCAAAAGATTTTAATGCGTTGGTAATGACTCGGACAAAAGCATTAGAGCGGCCTCTTGACAAAATTGAGAATATCTCTCTAAAAACGTCTGATGATATTCCAGAGTTATTAGACTAAAAATTGCCCACTTTTATTGATAGCTATTTCCGAAAACGTGGGGTAAAAGGCCCATGGGCACTTTCGCCCTTTCCCTCACAACAATTCCAAAATATTGTGATAATTCCTGCCTATGCTGAGTTAGAATATATTGGTCAAACATTGGATAGCCTTTCCCTGTGTGAGGTAGATTCATTTAATAACACAATGGTTATAGTGGTGGTAAATAATGAAGTGGGAGCCCCGCCAAATATTATTGATAACAATCAGCAGACAATATCAAACCTCAATAAACGGAAAGACCCATTTTATTTAGCACTGATTGATGCTTCAACAAATGGGATGGGTATTCCCAAGAAGCATGCAGGTGTAGGTATGGCTCGAAAAATTGGAATGGATCTGGCCTTAAAATTTGCTCATCCCCAATCGTTATTATTCTGTTTAGATGCAGATTCTTTGGTATCACCAACATATTTTAGAGAGATACAATTTCATTTTAATTCAATGCATTCTGTGGCAGCTGTGGTTGGGTTTTCCCATATTAAAAATGAGAATTCCGATTTAGAAAAGGCCATTCGCAAATATGAATTATTTTTGAGAAATACAGCCATGAAGTTGAAAAATTCGGGCTCACCCTTCGGATATGTATCTATGGGTTCAACTATTATTTGCCGTGCAGAAGCTTATGTCTCTATTGGTGGGATGCCTCGGCGAAAAGCCACAGAAGACTTTTATTTTTTACAGGAGTTTGCAAAATTTCGAAGCGTCGATGAAATTAAATCTATATTGGTTTATCCATCATCACGTGAATCTGAACGGGTATATTTAGGAACCGGATTTAGAATGTCTCAAGCCCAAAAAGGTGAAGATTTAGAAGAATTAGCCTATCCTGATGAGGCATTTGAAATATTGAAAGAATGGCTAACTATTGCCAGTTTTGGGTATAAAGAAGATATAAATAATATTATGACTAAAGTTCAAAAATTGAGTTCCGTACTTCAGGAGTATTTATTAGAAGAAAATATTAATGAAATTTGGGATCCCCTTAGAGAATCATCACCTACAGAAGCTCATTTTCAAAAACAATTTCATAGATGGTTTGATGGACTTAAAACACATAGACTGTTAAATCGATTTTTAACTATAAGTTCAATGCTTTGAAATAAAGATAAATTCTCTGTAACCTTACATCCTGTTCAATCAAAGTAAAACAATGACCAAAAAACCGACAAAAATAAATTATCTAAATGGAATACGATTACATCGTGCAATAGTTGCAGGGATTCGTAAGGTCGTATCTCATCAGGATTATTTAAATAAAATTAATGTTTTCCCCGTTCCAGATGGTGACACTGGGACGAATATGGCGTTCACTCTCACATCTATTTTAGATGCCTCTTATAATAAAGTTAATTCACGTGTAGATGATATGTTGGAAATGGTTGCTGACGCAGCATTAGACGGTGCCCGTGGAAATTCGGGGGCAATTTTAGCTCAATTTTTTCAAGGGGTTAGTGATGGTGCAAGCGGCGTATCACAATTTGACCCACAAACTTTTTCAAATGCAATTCAAAGAGGTTCTGAATATGCAAGAGAAGCATTATCTGAACCCGTAGAAGGTACTATCCTCACGGTAATTACCGATTTTTCAAATAAATTAAAAGAGTTAATTGAAGCTGGAGTTGAAGATTTTGAACAGATTCTAGCAAAAGGAGTAGAAGAGGCTAATCGTTCACTAAAAAATACTCCAAACTTAATGGCAGTATTAAAAAAAGCGGGAGTTGTTGATGCGGGAGCTCAAGGTTTTGTTGATTTTTTAGAGGGGATTCATGATTTTATTCGAAATGGTTCACTCAGAGAATTAGAAAACGATCTTCCTGAATTAGCAGTTGTTGAATCTGAAAATATCACCCATGATATGACGGATAAAACGTGGCAATTTTGTACTGAATGTTTAATTAAAGGCGAAGCCATTAATCATAAAGAATTACGAAAATCTTTAATGGATGAAGGTGGAAGCATGGTACTTGCTGGTTCTAAGATAAAAGCTAAAGTACATATTCATACAAATAACCCTGCAAAAAT
Source organism: Fidelibacterota bacterium (assembly GCA_018671635.1). Lineage (GTDB taxonomy): Bacteria > Fidelibacterota > Marinisomatia > SCGC-AAA003-L08 > D37C17 > JABHHG01. The sequence continues at coordinate 12,465 of JABHHG010000070.1, forward strand.
ATTTTCAATTTGTGAAGGTCACGGAATAGTTTCGGGTCAAAAAGCGGATGATATGTTTCAACAGCAAGAATTAGCCCAAAATAAGAAGATGGGTGAAATTGCCATTGTTACTGATTCTGGCGCAGACTTTAATAAAGATGAATTTGATGTTCATGTGGTTCCTGTTCGATATAGTTTTGGTGATAAGGGCTATATAGATAAGGTATCCCAAACCATCCCTGAATTTTATGAGGAATTAGCTACAAATCCAGTTCACCCCCAAACATCACAGCCAGTACCCGGTGATTTTAAACGACAATATCAGTTTTTGACCACTCATTATAAATCAATTATTTCAGTGCATATTCCAAATTCAGTAAGTGGAACAATGCAATCTGCACAAACTGCGGTAAAACGGCTACCTGGTTCAAGCGTAACCGTTCTTGACTCATTAAATATTTCTGTTGGACAAGGGTTAATCGTTGCCCATGCTGCGCGAATGGTAAAAGCAGACAAAAGTCATGATGAAATAGTTGAAGGCGTAAATCATGCCCGAGATATTACCAAAGTGTATTGCTGTGTTAAAGATTTATCATATAGTGTGCGTGGAGGTCGAGTACCAAACTCTATCAAGATAATTGCCGACTTATTACATATTCGCCCAGTTCTAACTACCAGTAAAAATGGAAAACTTGAAAAGGCAGGAGCAGTATTAGGGAAGAATAATTTAGGTAAAAAAATGGTGAAATACATGAATAAAAATCATGATAATTCTATGCCATATCGTATTTCAGTTGGCCATTGCAATTGCCCCGAAGAAGGCCAAGCACTGATTGATGGCTTAAAACGTACCTTTAGTAATTTAACATCTATTGAACTTCTTGAAGTTGGAGGTGCATTAGGAGTTCATACTGGTCCCGGATCTCTAGTCGTTGGTATCCAAGAGGAAATTCAAATTTAATTATGGGTTTAGAACAAATTTTAAGAATCATTATTAGTTATTTAATAGGATCCATTTCTGGTAGTATGTTGATGGGAAAAATTCGCGGTGTTGACATTCGCACTATGGGTAGTGGAAATGCAGGTGGAACCAATGCATTTAGAACACAAGGTGCTATTTTTGCATTAAGCGTTGTAGTCGTTGATATCGCCAAAGGGTATGTGGCAACCTACTATGTAAGTGGTGATTTTGGACAAGGTAGTATGTTGGGTGTCCTTTGTGGGATTGTAGCCGTTTTGGGCCATGTGTATCCTGTATATTATAATTTTAAAGGTGGAAAAGGTGCCGGTACTTTAGTGGGTATTCTTATTGGATTATATCCGTTTGGATTATTGATTTCATTTTCAGTATGGCTTATAATATTAGTATTAACTGGCTATGTTGGTTTAAGTACTATGTTAGCAGGTATTAGTTTTCCCTTTGTTATTTATTATGAAAATTTTATGGGTGGATTAAATTCAACCATTGGTTCATTCAGTATTATCATGGCATTATTTTTAGTATTTACCCACAGAAGTAATATTATAAGAATGTTAAAAGGGAATGAAAATAGATTTGAAAAAGTGATGATTTTTAGAAAAAAATCTAGTTAGAATCACTCCAATGGGAATGAGACTTTCCTGAGGGACTGAAGCCTATATCCAAGCCAATATAACCAAACCCAGACATAAATAGTCGTAACCCAAAGCCATATCCATAGATACTATTTTCTAATTTGAATAAATTTTTCAACGTTGTGCCCACGCCATGGTCAACAAATAATACACCATCTAATCCCATCTCCATGCCTCCCCTATCAATTCGTGTAAAAATTGTAAATTGAGTTTGAAGTGATTGATAAATGAGTTGATCTGTTTCAATGTAATCTTCAAACTTTCCATTTTCATTTGGTATTGGTGAATATCCTCTTACATAATCTTCACCACCTAAATATGCCCTTTCATAATAGGGTAAATCACTATCTGTAAATTGTAATAATGACTTAAAAGTATACGAGAATACGGGTTCCAGTTTTAATTTTGGCGGAGAAAAATAGAATTGAGAGAAAAGTTCAATTGAATGAACTGTAGGTGAAGTATTTAAACCCCAATTAGAGGATATATCTATTCCTGTAGATACTCCATTTGTAGGGTCAATTTTAACATCCCGAGAATCGTATAGATAACTTAATCGAGAAGTAATATGAGTATAGCGATAGGAGTCAATAAACTCATCAGTTGTTGTTGATTCAATGGTTCGTTGGATATATCCAATGCCACTAGATATATTATGAAGTTTATTCATTTGAAATCCTGAACCTATATATAGGGCTTTTTCAAATTTTAGAGAATCATATACAGGGTGCTCATAATTAATGTTTAATAGGTCAATATCCATACCAATATGGTCACCCCAAATCCAGGGATTACTATATCGGAGGAAGTATACTGGATCTTCGCCAAACATCGCCCCGCCAATTATTGATTCATTTCTTCCACTAAAATTATCAGTTTTAATTCCTAAACCGTAGGACCACCCCTTTGCCTCATTATAATCCATAAGGGGAATTGGATAGTAGCGTGGGGTTTCATTTACAAAAATAGTATAGGTAGAGTCTTGAGGGTAAATTTCTACTGTTGAGAAGATGTTGAGGTTATAAATTTGATTACGATCTAGTAGTGCTAAAGTAGAGTCAAATATTGCGGGGATGGGATGAGATAATTCTCGGGTGATTATTTCAGATTTAGTATGTTTATTCCCAACTATTTGTAATTCATTTACTAATTGTGCGGATGTAATGTTGGTAAAACATAAAAAAGTGCCTATAAAAAAAGAACCCTGCCGAAACAGGGTTCTCAAATTCAGATTAAAATTGAATTTATTTACGTCCACGTGCCATTTTAGCACGAGATACATCGCCGTCTTTATCGATGAAATATAACCAACCAGATTCGCGAGATACGCCAGCATTTGCAACTACTTCTGCACTGCCACCCTTACTTGCACCACGCGCCATTTTCGAACGTGAAACATTTCCGTTTTTGTCCAAGTAATACAAAAATCCACTTTCTTTTTTTACGCTGGTTGTTTTAACTTTTTCAGCCATGATTATTCTCCTTGTTGTTTTGTCATAATGTTTGTTATTTGAATAACGACTAATTCTAGGTATTTCTCCTCTATTAAGTCAAGTAAAATCCTGATTATCTACCGTTTTTATACCAATTTCAGCAGATCTTTACCAATAATATAGCATCAATTATAAAATTTTAGACGAGAAATAGAGTTATTTAGGTGATATTATATATGACTTTTATGTTTTCAAGTCAAATACACGTTGGATTCAATGTTCAGTTTTTGAATGAGAAAAGGGAGGAATAAGTATATATGACCACTGTACCGAATCAATTCCGGTAGTTTTTAAAAATATTTGCGAATCATTCTTCTGCTTGAATTCATCAATAGAATTTGATGCAAAAAAATCAATGACTAGCGTAGTAGGAATTTGGGGAAAGAGTTCTTTTGAATTTTGATCTTGGCCATTTTCATCTTTATTAAATTGATGGATTGCCCATGTTTTACATTGGAGAAGAATTACTTCTAATTGGGTTCGATTATCCACGTCGACTTTTTTCAAATGAGGACATGACCGCTTTAAATTCATCAAGACTATTACATTGAAAAAAATTAGATAGAGATTTATTATCCTTTATGGTAATATCCCGAGAAAATCCATAATGATGCCCTGGATAAACTAAAGTATCTTCAGGTAGTGTCAGTAATCGTGAATAAACACTATGGTATAAGTGGTCAATATTACTATTTGCAGAAATAGTTCTTCCGGTTCTACCCACGAACATTGTGTCACCTGTAAAAAGACATTTTGTTTTCATATTCCAAATACAAATACTGTCTGAATAATGACCCGGTGTATGTATAGTAGTGAGCATGGTTTTACCCAATGAAATATTTTCATGATGATCTACACCTTGATATGCCTCACCCATTTCTTTCAGTGGTTGAGGATGTCCAATTATTTTTATAAGGGGATAGTAATAAATAAAATCTTGTAAATATTGGATATGATCATGATGCGTATGGGTGAGGATGATTTTGCGTAACTTGAGATTATTTGATTCAATAACTTCTATTATTTGTGAAATTTTAACTGAGGGGTCTATAATGGCAGCTTCTTTTGTTTCATTACACCAAATCAGATAACAAAAATTTTTGTCGAATCCACCTAAAAATGATTTAACTTTCATTATACCTGAAATATGCTGCAAAAAATTGTTCTAATCTTATTAATTCATTCAACTTTGTTATGAATCCACTATTTGTTGAAATTTCTTTATGTTCATAAATATATGAAATGAGCAGTTTATTATTAGGGAGATTATCCCCCAGTTTTACAGATTCGGTATAGGGTACCATAGAATCATTAGCCCCATGCATAATGAAAACTTTCATCGATATATTTTTACAAAAAGAACTGGGTGAAACTTCGTCTAATACATCCTTTTGTGATTTAATTATTTGATGCGAAATTTTTTTAATTTGGGAATTATATTTTCCTGATAGAACCGCTTCTACCAAAACTAAATCGTGCTCATTTAGCTCAGCTTTAAGTCTTTCTACCTCATCTAATTTTTCAGCGACTCGCGCGGCTAAAATGGTTTGTATGGCAGTGGTGTCAAATCCAGTATTCACCTCTTTCAAAAAATTATGAAAAAGAACGGTTAGTCCCCAGTCATTTGGGGGGATGTGGGCGATTTTTCCATTATGTTTAATTTCACCAGACAATAAAAAATTAAGGCCTGATTCTAAATCAAAACATGAGCCATACATGAGCATTGATCGTGGTGGATTTGATTTAATTCTTTCGTCTAGCGTAGCCTTTAATAGTAGTGAACCGCCAAAACTAATTCCAATAATTGCCACTTTGGTTTCATCTACATCATCTCTACAGAGTATTTGCTCATAGGCTCTGGCAAACCATTCAATATTTTCAGACTTTACACTTAATGCTTTAAGGGGGGGAATACGCGGGATGAAAACATTGTATCCCAAATTCATAATTGTGGTGGCTAAACCAATCATTCCAGGATGTTCTTCTGCAAAAGGTGACGCCCCCGGAAAAAGAATGAATGTAGTTTTTTTTGCCGTTTGGGGTTTAAAAATTCTTAGTGGAGTTGCCTCATCATTTATTCCTGAATAAGATTCATCAATGAATTGACCTGTTGAAACGCCTTCCTTATTTTTGATAACCCCAACTATATATTTTAGAGATTGCTTATGGCTATGTACCCAGTTTAGCATATTAGTCCATTTTTTTGGCGACGAGTAAGTATAATATTGACCCCGTTATCAATGCCACTATACCTTTGGTAGGGTTTGGCTCTGGGAATAAAACGCCTAAATCTTGTAACCATGAAAGTATGGCAAACATGATTCCAAATCCAGATAGAAATAACCAGAGTTCTTTATGAAAATTCATTCTGTACCTTCAAGTAAAAATTGGGTAAAAAAATAGATGGAAAATTTACAGTTTAATAAAGGAATTTACGACTGATTCATTCCCTGCAACAAGCCCCGGGGTGATCAGTGTATCCGCATTATTATATGTAATTCCTTTTCCTTCAATTGTGAGGAGCTTTCCTCCTGCTTCGTTAATCAGACAATGTCCTGCACAAATATCCCATTCATTTTTTGGTTTTAGAGATGCCACCATATCGGTTTGATGTGCCGCTACCATGGCTAACTTAAGGGCAATACTGCCAATGGGAATAAGTTCTTTAAAATGAGGAGTATATGATTCCCATAATCCTTGTCGTGTTTCTGAGCGACTATTAAGCATAGATATTAGAGAGAATTCAGTTTTATCACTAATGGATGTTTGATTCCCATTAAAGAAAACACCTCCACCGCTAATTGCCGTATATGTATCTTTGTTAATGGGATTATGAATGACGCCAAGAATGGGAATGCCATTTTCAACTAAGCCAATACTTACCACAAAATTAGGGATTCCCTCAACAAACTCTTTTGTGCCATCAATAGGATCCACTACCCACACCCTTTTTTTGGTAAGTCGATGCGGAGTATCCCGAGTCTCTTCAGAGAGCCAACCGTATTCTGGGAATTCTGAGATTAACATTTTTTTGAGTATATCATCAGCAGCAATATCTGCTTCGGTAACGGGGTTTCCCTTTCCTTTCATTTTTACTTCGTATTCGCTAAGAAAGAAAGAATGGATTATATCGCCCGCTTCATAGGCGGCAGTGGTTGCAGCAAGTAAGATTTGATTCATAATTTGATTCGCTTAGATACCCGAAAGTTATTAATTTGTTCAGCTATCAATGAACACATTTAAAATGGAAGAATATGTCTAAAAAAGGAACTCACTCCTATATTGAAGATCCTCGTAATAAATCTATATTCATCTATGTAGATGGGAAAATCGTATCGCGACAAGAGGCAAAAGTTTCTGTTTTTGACAGTGGCTTTCTGTTGGGCGATGGGGTTTGGGAGGGCATCCGTTTACAGAATGGACATCTCTGTTTTCAAGCGGAACATGTCAATCGACTATTTAAAGGTGCTGAAGCCCTAAAAATAAATATTGGAAAATCCAAAGATGAGATGGTTTCACTCATCCATGAAACATTATCTGCCAATGGTATGGAATCAGATGTACATATTCGACTTATAATATCACGTGGATTAAAACGGACTCCCTATCAGCATCCAAACGCCAATGTGGGTGGACCCACAATTGTGATAATTCCGGAATACAAAAAAGCTGATTTGACTATGATTAAAAATGGAATTCGACTGTGTACCGTTGATACTATTCGAGGACCTCAAAATGTGCAGGATCCATGCTTGAACACATTGAGTAAACTTAATTGTATTGCGGCATGTTTAGAGGCGGATGCCAAAGGATACGATGAGGGTCTAATGCTAGATATGAATGGACATGTATCCACATGTAATTCTACCAATTTCTTCATTGTGAAAAAGGGTGAGGTTTGGACATCTACTGGAGAATTTTGCCTTCCCGGTGTGACTCGGGGAAATATTATAAAATTATGCTTGGAGAACAATATCCCCATTTTTGAAAAGAATTTTACAATTGAAGATGTTCATTCTGCAGATGAGGTATTTGTGACGGGAACATTTGCTGGAGTTATCCCCGCCATAGAAGTAGATAGTAATATTATTAATAGTGGCCAACGTGGTGATGTAACCACTCAATTATATAATCTATATAAACAAAAAATTCAGGATTTATATGGCTGAATCAACCAGAATTGCAATGTGGTCAGGGCCACGTAACATATCAACAGCCATGATGCGGTCTTTTGAAAATCGGCCGGATACTGTGGTGGAAGATGAACCTTTTTATGCTCATTATTTAGTAAAAACGGGTATTGATCATCCATGCAGGATTGAGACAATTGAGTCACAAGAAAATGATTGGGATAAAGTTTCTTCTCGATTAATCAGTGAAATTCCAAATGGAAGAACGGTTTGGTATCAAAAGCATATGGGTCAGCATAATCTCCCTGAAAGCGATTTAGAGTGGACAAAAAAGATGGTTAATTGTTTCCTCATCCGAAATCCACAGGAAGTTATCATTTCATTCACCAAAAAATTTGAGTTGGAATCTTCCCGCCAATTAGGATTCATACAGCAATTAGAATTATTTAAAAAAATAAAGAGTGAAACAGGTCAGGCACCTCCAGTAGTTGATACAAAGGATATCTTATCATATCCCCGTGAAACATTGACAGCATTGTGTAATAAAATAGGTATCCCCTTTATGGAGGAGATGTTGTATTGGCCTTCTGGCCCTCGAGAGAGTGATGGCGTTTGGGCAAAACATTGGTATCAAAACGTGGAAGCATCAACAGGTTTTAATCCATATCAAAAAGGAAAGAATGAATCCCCACATGAATATGATGAAATCTTGAATGAATGTATGGATGCGTATAATTGTTTAAAGCAATATTCGATTAAATAGTAGTTGGATGAATTTTTATTCTAAGTCTAATTTTACGCATGTGCAGGTTGCCTCAAAATTTAGTAAAGATATTTTGTAACTGTTGTTGTTGCAGTGGAACCCCTATTTTATAGAGTGAGGCGTGTTTATTATTAATTTTTGAAACCCTCTTGCTTCAACAAGGGGGTTTTTTATTGAGAGAGTATTTTATTTTAACGAAGGAGCTCAAGTGAGCCAAACTCATTTAGATACATTAGAGGCAGAAAGTATTCACATAATGCGTGAGGTTGTGGCAACGGCTGATAATCCAATGATGTTATATTCGGTGGGAAAAGATTCTGCCGTTATGCTTCATCTCGCAATGATGGCATTTTATCCCAATAAAATTCCTTTCCCCTTGATGCATGTGGACACCACATGGAAGTTCAAAGAAATGATTGCGTTTCGAGATAAAACGGTTTCAGATTTAGATTTAGAATTAATAGTTCATATCAATGAAGATGGTCTAGATAAAGGTGTGGGGCCATTTTCTCATGGTTCTACTGTTCATACTGATGTGATGAAAACCCAAGCATTGAAGCAAGCTCTTGATAAATATACTTTCGATATTGCCTTTGGAGGTGCAAGAAGAGATGAAGAAAAATCTCGCGCCAAAGAAAGAATTTTCTCATTTAGAACAGACAAACATCAATGGGATCCTAAAAACCAACGCCCCGAACTGTGGAATATTTATAATGCTAAAAAACATAAGGGAGAAAGCATTCGCGTATTTCCGTTATCGAATTGGACCGAATTGGATGTGTGGCAATATATTTATAGAGAGTCGATTCCCATTGTGCCATTGTATTTTTCAGCGAAACGCCCCGTTGTTGAGCGAGATGGTGTGTTAATTTTAGTGGATGATGATAGATTGCCACTAAATGAGGGTGAAACTCCCATGATGAAAGATGTTCGATTCCGAACATTGGGATGTTATCCATTAACGGGTGCAGTTGAATCTAACGCAAAAACACTCCAAGATATTATTCAAGAGATGTTGGTGTCTATTACCTCCGAACGAGAAGGTCGAATAATTGATTTTGATAGTTCTGAATCCATGGAAAAGAAAAAGCAAGGTGGATACTTTTAATGTCTATTGATGTAGAACAATATTTGGTAGAACAAGAGAATAAGCAACTGTTGAGATTTATAACTTGCGGTTCTGTGGATGATGGAAAATCAACGCTCATTGGAAGATTGTTGTATGAGAGCCAATTAATTTTTGATGATCAGTTAGCCGAGCTGAAATCCACATCAAAAAAAGTAGGTACTCAAGGCGATGATATTGATTTCGCATTACTTGTTGATGGACTCGCCGCTGAAATGGAACAAGGCATTACCATTGATGTTGCATATCGATTTTTCTCAACCGATAAGCGAAAGTTTATTGTAGCAGATACGCCGGGACATGAGCAGTATACTCGTAATATGGCCACCGGAGCTTCAACTGCTGATGTGGCAATACTTTTAGTTGATGCAAGAGCGGGGTTACTTCCGCAGACTTGTCGTCATTCGTATATTGTTAATATGTTAGGCGTAAAAAATATTTGTCTCGCTATAAATAAAATGGATTTGGTGGATTATTCCCAAGAGGTATTTGAGAGAATTAAAGCAGAGTTCTTAGAATTTTCAGCAGATTTAAATTTTGATGAAATTGTATCTATTCCCGTCTCGGCATTAAAAGGAGATAATATTATCAACAGTAGTACCAATACCCAATGGTATGAAGGTGATAGCTTAATCCAATATTTAGAAAATGTAAAATTTAATACTGAAAAAGAATTTCAAGCATTCACATTCCCTGTTCAATGGGTAAATAGATTGAGCCACGAATTTAGAGGATTTTGTGGACTGGTTGCTGAAGGAAGTATTTCTGAAGGTGATGAGATTGTGGTAAAACCTTCTAATAAACGAAGTAATATTAAAAAAATATTAGTGGCCGACAATTATTCTTCAAGCTGTTCAATGGGTCAATCAGTAACTATTGAATTGGCAGATGAAATAGATGTTTCTCGAGGGAATATTATTTGCCATAAAGATTCTTCATGTGATGCTGTAGATCAATTTCAAGGGAAACTCCTTTGGATGGATGAAGAAAAAATGGTTCCCGGGAGACCGTATATTTTCAGATTTGGAGTGGCCGAGTCCAGTGGTTCTGTCAGCAAACTTCGACACAGAATTAATATTAACACTTTTGTGGATGAAGCTTCAAGTGACCTTGAGTTAAATGAAATTGGCATCGTTAATATTGCCTTGGATAAAAAGATTGTAATGGAGCCTTATGTTGATTCCAAATCATTGGGATCGTTTATCGTTATTGATAAAATGACCAATAATACAGTGGGAATGGGGTTGGTAAATTTTGCACTCAGAAGGGGTGATAATGTTTATTGGCACAATATGGAAATCAATCGCGATTCTCGTTCTGAGTCAAAGAATCAGAAACCGGTTGTGTTATGGTTTACGGGACTCTCAGGTTCAGGGAAATCTACCATTGCTAATATTGTAGAGAAAAAACTTTACAATTTAGGAAAGCATACCATGTTATTAGACGGAGATAATGTCCGTCATGGACTGAATAAAGATTTAGGATTTACCGATGTTGATCGTGTTGAAAATATTCGAAGAATTGCAAATGTATCTAAACTAATGTTGGATGCTGGATTAATTACCATTGTTAGTTTCATAGCACCATTTAAGGCTGAGCGAGATTTAGCAAAAGATTTAATGGGTGCTGATATCTTAGAAGTCTTTATTGATGTACCTATAGAGGTTGCTGAGTCAAGAGATCCCAAAGGATTATATAAAAAAGCAAGAAGTGGGGATTTAAAGAATTTTACAGGGATTGATTCTCCTTATGAAAAACCTGAAAATCCAGATATTCATATCGAATCAGATAAAACGTCAGCTGAAGATGCGGCAGAATTAATTGTTAATAAGTTAATTCAAAAAGAAGCGATTTAACTTTATTTATAGCTATTTTCACCTGAGATTAATCGCATACCATCTAGAGTTAAATGAGGTGCCAATTCGTGAGGTCTATCTAACTGTGGTGAAATTAAATGACTGAATCCACCGGTAAGAATAACATTCATAGATTCCCAATTCATCTCAGCTTGTATTCGATTTAACATTCCATTGATTGCATCAATCCCGCCAAACATAATTCCTGATTGAAGATTTGTTTTAGTATTTCTTCCCACAACTTTTTCAGGAAATTGAAATGCTGCGGATTTGAGTAATGCAGTTTTCTCTATGAGATGATGCGCTGAAATATCTATTCCTGGAGCAATGGCTCCCCCAATGAATGCACCACTTTCATCAATAACATCATAAGTTGTGGCAGACCCAAAATCCACAACAACTGCAGGAGAACCAAATAAATTATTTGCAGCAAAGGAATTACAAATTCTATCGGCTCCAACTTCTTCAGGCATATCCACATCTAATTCTAAATTGCAATTTTTCCAATCTACTACAAAGGGAGTAACGGAAGTTAATTTATCAAGTTGATTGATGTATTCAGTAGTGAGTTTTGGGACAACGGAGCTGATAATAATTTGTGTTACATCATTAAAATTGATA
>JABHHG010000131.1 GCA_018671635.1 Fidelibacterota bacterium
CAGCAACCTAAATTCTTATTTTTAAAAACATTACTCACCGCAAAATTAAATAGATTTATGCCAAAAGACTTGTAACATCTTGTAAAAGTCTAGAAGGGCCAGAACCGTGGAATATAATAAACGGCTATTCCCCAAAAAATGAATGTGAGTGGTGTGCCCATTATTAAGAAATCTTTGAATCTATATTTACCTGGACCAAACACCATTAAATTGGTTTGGTAGCCCATTGGTGTCATAAAACTAGCCGATGCTCCAAAGCATATTGCTACCAAAAATGGTCGAGGATCTACCCCTAAAATATCAGCCAGTATAAATCCGATTGGTGTAATCATCACTGCAACCGCAGTATTTGAAATTAATGCAGAAAGAATAAAAGTTACAAAATATAAAATAGACAAGAATATAACTGGATTCTTATCCTCAATGCCACCCAACAATTCTCCCACCGTAATAATCAACTGACCCAAATGTTTATCCGCGCCTGTATTTTGGATGGCAATTCCTATTGGCAATAGTGCGGCAATTAAGAATATAACCGACCAATTTATCGAATCATAGGCCTCCTCAATTGATAATGACCTTAATATGAGTAATAAAATTGCACCCAATAAAACGCCTTTCACAATGGGAACAATACCAAATGTGGCCAAAATCATAATCAATGGAATAACTAATATGGACAACCACCAGTATTTCTCATAGTTTAAATGGATATCCAACTCTTCCAAAATAATCATATCTTTTGTATCACGCATTGAGGGAAGGTCTTGTCGAGGCACCATTATCAAGAGTGTATCTGAAAATTTCAATCGTACATGGGCCACTTTTTCACGGAGTAATTCTTGCTGACGTTTTATTGCTAATACAAATGCTCGATAACGATTTCTAAAATTTATCTCTTTAAGACTTTGCCCAATTAATCTAGAACCTAAGGGAATCAAACCTTCCACAATTACATGGTTTTTTCCTGCCAATTCTAATTGGGACATCTTAACATCTGATAACAAAAGCACATTCATATCATCCCTAAATTTTATTAACTCGTTCACATGAACTTGAGCCACAAAAATATCACCTTCTCGAATATCAAGAGATTTTAAACTAAACCTAAACTGTTCTTCTCCTCTAATAATTTTAAATACTTGGATATTATATTTATCCTCAATATCTAACTCGCGAATAGTATTCCCAATCAATGATGATTCTGGACCAACTTTAAATTCGGTTAAATAGGTCCCCATATGATATTTTTGTGTTAGCGATGACACCACTGCTCTAGATGGTAAAAACCAACGTGCGATGATAATATTGTAGACTGTCCCCACCCCCAAAAACATAAATCCTAATTTAGAAAACTCGAACATTGAAAAGGGTTTGAGTCCGGAGGTTTCCATTAATGAACTCACCACTAAGTTTGTGGATGTACCAATTAGGGTCAACGTACCACCAAAAATGGCGGCATATGATAATGGAAGTAATAACTTTGTGGGACTAATATGAAATCGCTGACAAAGATTAATTGCAAGTGGAATAAAAATTGCCACCGCGGCTGTATTATTAATAAATCCTGAAATAATTGAAACGGTGAGTAAAAATATAAAAATGGTGGGCCATTTTTTTTGCCTCCCCCATTGATACATATAATCTGCCAATACTTCCAGAAAACCAGTTTTGACGAGGGAACGACTAATAATAAAGATAGCACCAATCGTAATGACTGCCTTATTGCTAAATCCACTTATGGCTTCTTCGGGGGTCAAAATATTGAACAAAAGAAGTATTCCCGTAACACCCATAGCTGTTACTTCAAGTGGGAAAATATCCATTATAAAGAAAATAACTGCCAGCACTAACACTGACAGTAGTATAATTAAATCAACTGTAATATTTATTCCTTCGAATTTATATCTTTGATAAACGAGTCTATGTTGTCAGATGAAATTACTTTTACACCTTCATCTTCACACATTTAGGAAAATATACCATTACCTTTACATATGTTACCAGTAAAACTGCCATCGTAAATTTCTCCATATCCACAGGAGGGACTTCGTGATTTCAGGACTGCTATTTTAGAATTGGTTAATTTCAATTTTGACAATTCTTTTTTTGATCCATTTATAAATTGAGTCGTTACATCAGTGCCACTTTTCCTAACTATTTCGCCGGTCCCATTGACCACTTCATTTGCCGATGAATTCAATTCTGCAGCAGGGCGAGGTGTTCCTAATCCACCCGCCTCTTCTGGACAAAGGAGGATAAACTCCATATCCAAACTATCTAAATTCGAAATTTTGCTATGGCTA
>JABHHG010000167.1 GCA_018671635.1 Fidelibacterota bacterium
AACACAGTCGAGCCACTTCCCGACATACCGGCGTAGATTGCTCCACAATCATACAATTGTGACTTAATCTCGTCGATTTCTGGATATGTTGATCGGATAACCCGTTCAAAATCATTTTCAAATAACTGCCAGTTAACTGGCCCTGTCAAGGGCGAAAATTTAGAAACCTTTTTATTAGACTGCAAACTAATATTTAATGCTCTATATGCCCATTCAGTATATACGTGAATATCGGGTACTATCAATAAAAAATGAAGATTTTTTAATTCATCAAACTCTACAGGATTTAGTATTTCTCCTATCCCCGTTACATGTTGAACGCCACCTTCGATGAAGAAAGGTACATCGGCACCTAAGACAGTTCCCATTTTGCATAGACTTTCATTATTGTGGTCACATTTCCAAAGTTGATTTAACGCTTTCAGCGTTGTGGCCGCATTACTACTTCCGCCACCAAGTCCACCACCCATGGGGATTTTCTTTTCAATATGGATTGAATATTCTGTAGCATCCCTACTCTTGGCTGGAAGCAACAAATTATATGCTTTCGTCACTAAGTTCGATTCATCGATGGGTAAATCAGAAAAATTTGTAGTTAATGAAAAAGCATGGGAAGGGGTGAAAGATATAGTATCATGTAAATCCATCTCAATAAAAAGACTGTCAATATTATGATATCCATCTTCTCGTTTTTTTATAACCGAAAGCCCCAGATTTATTTTTGCATGGGATTTATAATTCAATATGCCACCTGAATTATCCATGGGTGATTATTTATTCTTCTTTCCCCAGGTATCTCGAAGGGTTGCGGTACGATTAAAAATGAGTGTATCAGTTGCTGAATCCGTATCTATACAATAATAACCATTTCTCAAAAACTGAAAGTAGTTACCTAATTCAGCATTTTTTAATGATGGCTCTAATTTGCATCCACTTACAATTTGCAATGAGTCAGGATTGAGATTATCCGTAAATGATTCACCATCTTTAGTTTTATTCGGATTTTCAACATTGAATAAATGTTCATATTGGCGAATTTCAGCATCTACAGCATGAGGAATTGATACCCAATGTAAAGTCCCCTTAACTCGCCGGCCATCATCTGACCACCCACCTTTTGTTTTTGGGTCATATGTACAATGAAGTTCCACCACCTCACCATCATCATTTTTGATTACATCATTACATGTTATATAATAGGCATGTTTAAGACGGACTTCTTTTCCTTCTGATAATCGGAAAAATTTCTTTGGCGCATCTTCCATAAAGTCCGATTTTTCTATCCAGAGTTCACCACTAAATGGAATCGTTCTTTTCCCATCGTCTTCATTTTCTGGATTATTATCTGCATCTAATTCTTCAACTTGATTTTTAGGATAATTTGTGATGACTACTTTGAGTGGATCCAGAACTGCCATTACTCGTTGAGATCGTTTATTTAAATCTTCCCGAACACAATTTTCAAGGAGGGCAATATCAATAATTCCATCACGCTTTGCCACACCCACGCGGTCACAAAGTTCACGAATAGAATCAGGGGAATATCCTTTTCTGCGGAACCCTGAAAGGGTTGGCATACGTGGATCATTCCAACCAGAAACATGGTCCTCATCAACAAGCTGTTTTAGTTTACGCTTACTCATAATGGTATAATTTAAATTGAGACGGGCAAATTCAATTTGTTGCGGATGATGAACATCCAACTGATCTAAAAACCAATCATACAATGGCCGATGGTCTTGAAATTCTAACGTACAAATTGAATGTGTGATACCTTCTATAGAATCTTCTAATCCATGCGCCCAATCGTACATGGGATAAATGCACCATGTTTCACCGGTTCTCTGATGGCTTGCATGAAGTATGCGATACATGATAGGGTCACGAAAATTTAGATTTGGTGAAGCCATATCAATTTTAGCCCGCAGCACCTTTTCCCCATTTTGGAATTTGCCATTCCGCATGTCTTCAAATAATTGAATATTTTCTTCAATAGTACGATTTCGAAATGGACTTTCAATTCCGGGTGATTTTAGTGAACCTCTGGATTCACGAATTTCTTCGGGAGTTTGATCATCAACATAGGCCTTACCTTGCTGAATTAATTGTACTGCAAAGATATACATTTTTTCAAAATAATCGGATGCATAAAAAATATTATCAGTATTGAAGCCTAACCATTTTACATCTTCGATGATAGAATTTACGTACTCATCCTCTTCTTTTACGGGATTCGTATCATCAAATCGAAGGTTACATTTTGCAACCTCATAATCATTTGCTAATCCAAAATTTAAACAGATAGATTTTGCATGGCCGATATGTAAATAACCATTCGGTTCGGGTGGAAATCGAGTATGGACACGACCATCATTTTTACCTTGTGATAAGTCTAAATCAATAATTTCACGAATAAAATTGGATTGCATTTCTTCTGCCATAGTTATCCTATAATCACCGAATTTAATCGGTTAATAATTTCATCTCGCCCCAGAATATTATAAATTGAAGGAATATCGGGTCCTTTGCATTCTCCATAAATGGCTAGTCGCATGGGAAAAAATAAGTTTTTACCTTTTATACCTAATTCATCATTGGTTTTTGAAATGAGAGCTTTCAATGTTTCGGGAGTCCAGGTCTCATTTTCTGATAGTTCAGTGACCCAAAATTTGAAAAGTGATTGAGAAGAGGCTTCACTCAATAATGCTTTATCTGAGTGATTTTCTAATTGATGAGAATAAAAATATTTAATTTCATCATTAAGTTCTGTTAAATATGAAACTCGATTTCTAGAAAAATCTATAACTCGATTGAACTTTTCATCTTCAGTATTAATATCTAAAGTGATAAACGGTTTTGAATGTATTACTATTTTGTTAAGGGGAAGATTTTTTAAATATTCACCATTCATCCACGCCAGTTTTTCTTGATTGAAGACGGCTCCGCTGGTATGAATTCGTTCTAATGAAAATTCAGATATGAGTTCATCGATTGAGAAAATTTCACAATCATCACCAGGATTCCATCCTAATAATGCTACAAAGTTGATGAGTGCTTCTGGGAGGATTCCCTTCTTTAGATAATCTTCCACCGCAACATCACCTTGTCGTTTAGACAGTTTAGATTTATCTGGGTTCAGCAAAAGCGGAACATGGGCAAATTGAGGGACATCCCACTCAAAAGCATTGTATAGCAAAATATGTTTGGGTGTTGAAGATAGCCATTCTTCACCCCGAATTACATGGGTGACGCCCATAAGATAATCATCCACTACATTGGCTAAATGATAAGTGGGAAAACCATCTGATTTAAGGAGAACTTGATCATCGATTTCTGCATTATTGAATGTAACATTATTTCTTACTGTATCATTAAATGTAATGGATTCAGAATCAGGTATTTTTAAACGAATCACATGTGGTTCTGAATTACATTTTTCATCAATTTCATCTTTTGAAAGCGATAAACAATGGCGGTCGTACTTAGTGCTTAATTTCTGAGTCTGTTTTTCTTTCCGTAGTTTATCAAGTCTTTCAGAAGAACAGAAACAAGGATATGCCAATCCTTTATCCACCAATTCATTCACATGTTTTTTGTATAGATTTAAACGTTGACTTTGAAAGTATGGTCCGCAATCACCTTCATTATTAGGGCTTTCGTCAAAGTTAATTCCCATCACATCAAATGCTGACATGAGTTGTTCTACTGCACCTTCAACTTTTCGAGATTGGTCAGTATCTTCAATTCGAAGAATAATTTCACCACCCTCACTCTTTGCATAAAGGTAATTATACAATGCAGTTCTGAGTCCACCCACATGAAGATACCCTGTGGGGCTGGGTGCAAATCGTACTTTTACGTTCATGAACCAATACCCTTGGAAACCAATGCAATTGCTGTAGCAAAGATACCTTCACCACGCCCGCAATACCCAAGATGATCTGACGTTGTGGCCTTCACAGAAACACAGTTTTCATCTATATGAAGAATGGTGGCAATATTCGTTATCATTTGTGTAATATACTCACTTATGTGAGGCGCTTGGAGGGTAACGGTGGCATCAATATTTTGAATTTTATATCCAGCTTTATCTAATAAAGATTTGGTATGAGATAAAAATACGCTACTATTGGCATCTTTCCATCGGTCATCAGATGATGGAAAATGTTGACCAATATCCCCCATTGAAATAGAGCCTAACAGGGCATCCACAATTGCATGCAAAAGTACATCGCCATCACTATGTCCCTTAGAACCTTTTTCAAAAGGGACAGAAACACCGCCGATAACAAGTTGATACCCTTCAACTAATTGATGAGTATCAACTCCCTGTCCAATTCGGAAAGACATTTATACTATAATCATTGCATCGCCATAAGAGTAGAAGCGGTATTTCTTTTTTATCGCTTCTTTATATGCTTTTAGGGCAAAGTCTTTTTTAGCAAATGCGGCCACCAACATCATCAAAGTAGATTGAGGTTGATGGAAGTTAGTAATAATTGCATCACACATTTTGAAATCATAAGGTGGATATACAAATTTATCGGTCCACCCTTTTCGAGGTGTAACTTTAAATCCAGAAGTAACCACTGTTTCTAATGTTCTAATTGTGGATGTACCTACGCAAATGACACGTCGTTTTTTCTTCTTCGCATTATTGATAATATCAGCGGTTTCCGTTGGGATGTTAAAATATTCAGAATCCATCTGATGCCGCGTTAAATCTTCAACCATGATGGGTCTGAATGTTCCAAGTCCAATATGAAGCGTTACATATGCTAATTTCACACCCTTCTTTTCCAGCTTATTCAGTAAGGTTTTACTGAAATGTGTGCCCGCAGTCGGAGCTGCAACAGATCCTCGTTCAGAAGCATATACGGTTTGATAATTTTTTTTATCAGCAGGTATAGGCTCTCTATCAATATATGGCGGTAAGGGTGAGTGTCCAACCTTCTCAATAAATTCGTGTAAATCGGGTACAGAATATTCAAACCGAAGCACTCGACCACCTGAAACGGTATTATCAATAACATCACATTCAACACCATCACCAAATATTAGTTTATTGCCAATTCGTACTTTACGAGCAGGCTTAACCATGGCCTCCCAAAGATCGCCAGAAAGTTCACGAAGCAAGAAAACTTCAACTTTCGCTTCTGACTTATCTTTATACGCATATAGTCGAGCGGGATATACGCGCGTATTGTTCATAACCAGAACATCGCCTTTTTTGAAATAGTCCGCAATATCAGAAAACTGTTTATGTTCAATGGTTTGTTCCTCACGGTTTAATACCATGAGTCTGCATTCATCTCGCTTTTCTACTGGATGTTCTGCGATTAATTTTTCTGGTACTTCTAACTCAAACTCCGATAAACGGGGTGGTTTCTCTACTGATCCAAAAAACATATATATCCTTTCTAATTAAAAAATATCAACTTGACCTGCCGAATTGGGAGCATCAAGATTTAAGTAAGTGTACGTTTTCTCCATGGCTTGTCGGCCTCTGGATGTACGTTTTATATATCCCTCTTTAATAAGGAATGGTTCATAAACTTCTTCAATGGTTCGTGCATCTTCAGAGATAGCCACACCTAAAGAATCCAGCCCTACCGGACCGCCATTGAAATTTTTAACCAATGATGAAAGAATGCGTCGATCCATATCATCTAATCCGTTTTCATCAATTCCTAATCTGTCTAATGCTTCTTTTGCAGAGGATTTAGAGATTACCCCCCCCGTTTTAACTTGCGCAAAATCTCTAGCTCTGCGAAGAATACGATTGGCAATCCGTGGAGTTCCACGAGATCTGCGCGCAATTTCTAAGGCGCCATCTTCATCCATTTTAATATCAAGGATATCTGCAGATCGAGTAATGATTTTTAATAATTCATCATCAGAATAAAAATCTAAACGTAGAATCACACCGAATCGGTCTCGCATGGGAGATGTAAGATTTCCCAATCGAGTAGTGGCACCCACCAAAGTGAAGGGGTTCAAATTTAATTGAACGCTTCGGGCACTGGGGCCTTTGTCCAGCATGATGTCAATGGTATAGTCTTCCATTGCAGAATAAAGGTATTCTTCCACCACACTACTCAATCGATGGATTTCATCTATAAAAAAAACATCTTTATCTGCTAAATTTGTGAGAATTCCTGCCAAATCACCAGGCCGATCTAAAACGGGCCCAGAGGATAATTTGATATTTACATTCATCTCACGTGCGATGATATTGGCCAATGTAGTTTTGCCCAATCCGGGAGGTCCAAAAAGGAGGACATGATCTAAAGATTCGCCCCGTTGGGTTGCGGCTTCAATATAAATTTTTAAGTTTTCAATCGTTTCCGATTGCCCCACAAAATCATCAAAATGACTTGGACGCAACGATTGTTCAATCTGAATGTCTTCGTCGATTTTTTGTGGTGTAATTATTTCGTTATTTGGATCTTTAGTTGATTCTATCATTTGCAAAGCAGGTAATTTACAAAAATTTGAAAGGGGGGTGTTAGACTTATCTATTTTTGTCGAGGAGAATAAAGTCAAATATCCGTTTAGCAATGCGGTCTTTCCGGTCTTTTTTCAGTTCTTTTTCAGCACCAGATTTTGAGAATATTTGGACTCGATTCGTATTAGATTCAAATCCTGCCCCGGCCTCATTTGCATAATTGAGTACAATAAAATCGGCACCTTTATCAGCCATTTTACGTTTAGCTTCAGCAGTCCCATTTTGGGTCTCTAACGCAAAAGCAATGATGCTTGCTTCAGTTTGAGAGTTTATTGTTTTTAGAATATCGGGTGCAGAAACAAGTTCTAGTGATGCAACTATATTACTTCGTTTCAACTTTTCGCCTGAAGGGTTTGCAGGTTGAAAATCTGCAACGGCGGCTGCCATAATCAAATAATCTGCATCCTGTTCATCAAGTGAATTTTCTAATGCAGATAGCATTTCTATGGCATTTTCAACCATTACCATCTCTACTTCGGGAATAGGTGGCAATGAAACTGGGCCTGAGACTATCGTTACTTTTGCCCCTAAGTCACGAGCTACTTCTGCTAATGCATAACCCATTTTTCCCGATGATCGATTGGATATATACCGTACCGGATCAATAGCTTCTCGAGTGGGTCCAGCACTAACTAAAACTTTTTTACCCAAGAGAGGGAGTTCATGTTTAAATAGACTTCTTATGGAATTCATAATTGTATCTATTGCAGGTAATCGGCCTTCCCCTTCATGCAGGCTGGCTAACTTCCCCATTTCTGGGTCCATTACGATTCGTCCGCGTTCGCGGAGTTTTTCTACAGCATCCATAGTGGCGGGATTCTGCCACATGCGAAAATTCATAGCAGGTACAAATAATGTGGGTTGTTCACAAACAGATAAATTGGTAGAAATGATATCATCGGCTACACCACTGGCTGCTTTACATAATATGTTTGCGGTGGCAGGTACAATCACAATAGCATCTAATTCCAGGGCCATTTCGATATGTTCTAGCCCAGCTTTTGGTGAATCTGGAAAAATATCTGTAATCACTTCATTATTGGTGAGTGCTGCGAATGAAGCCTTTCCCACAAATTTTTGTGCAGATGGAGTCATCATCACCTGAACATTTACATCCTCTTTCCGAAGTAACCGAACAACTTCACACGATTTATATGCAGCAATAGAACCGGTAACACAAATTAGAATATTTTTGTTTTTTAACATATAGTAATTAGTAAATTAATTATTTTATTGTTTGGATAATTAATTTCCCATCATTTGAACCTAATAAAATATTATAATCATCCATAAACTTTAATGTATTATTTTCTACGTTATAATTGCTATCTATAATGCCATGGTAAATATTCTTATTTATAATATCAATATATTCAATTGAATTATTTTCCATTAAAACCGCAATAATATCATCAGAATTTGAAAAATCGAATGATTTAATCTTCCCTGAAAGTGTAAAAGTCCATTTATACCTGATGTATGGATTTGCCCAATCTCCATCGATATATTCAGTTGTAATTATATTACTAATATCATACAATTTGATATGACCATTTATTTTCCCAATCGCTAAAATATTTTTGTCATTATTTAACTCTATGGTAGAAAATTGAGGATCATAATTACTATAGGTTGCATTAACCTTCTGTTCCTTCACATTATATAAATATATATTTTGATACTCATCTACAATAATTAGTCCTGAATATAATGAATTTATATAAACTATCTTATTATCAGAAATCTTATCTGTATTTATTATATCGAATGTGTTTGCATCAATAAAATCAATTGTTCCATTGGAGAATCCCGCATATAATACCAGTCCAGAATGGTTAAATGTTATAACCTTAGCCTGTTTATCTGAATATTGCAATTGATACGGAGCTCCCCATTCGTTGGAATTCCACATGCAAATATTACCATCACTCA
>JABHHG010000095.1 GCA_018671635.1 Fidelibacterota bacterium
AAGGGAAGCGTAAGTAATAAAAAATGAATATGTATTCCATAGGGTAATAAGATTTTTTCTAACTTCATCAGCCAAATTATATCCAAATAGTAGATTATGTTCAGGATTTTGACCCGCATAAAGCCATCGCATA
Organism: Fidelibacterota bacterium; assembly: GCA_018671635.1. Lineage (GTDB taxonomy): Bacteria > Fidelibacterota > Marinisomatia > SCGC-AAA003-L08 > D37C17 > JABHHG01. Next base: position 134 of record JABHHG010000095.1, read on the forward strand.
ACATCCACACCCATTTTCTCAGCAGCATCACCAAACCAAATGGAATTACCCCAAGATTTATGCATTTCTCTGCCCGTTTCATCTTTCACCAACGCATGCCCTAAAAGTGTCTTAAATGGTGCTTTATCTTCCATTACGGTTGACATGGCTAATAAGGAGTAAAACCAATTTCTGAACTGTCCCGGAAAGCATTCAACTACAAAATCTGCGGGAAACCACTTCTCCCAATATTCCTTATCCTCAGTGTATTGTAGTGTAGAATAAGGGACAATTCCTGCGTCAAGCCACGGATTTCCAACATCTGGAATTCGAGTACCAATAAGCCCGGTTTCAGGATGCTTTATCTTAACTTTATCAATCCATGGTCGGTGTGGCGAATGGCCTTCAAATTCATCCCAACCTTCAACAGCCAATTCCTTCAATTCTTCCTTTGAGCCAATCACAAAATGACTGCCATCTTCAAATGTCCAGATGGCTAATGCCAATCCCCAAAAACGTTTTTTAGAAATCATCCAGTCGCCCATATTTTCGAGCCACTCTAATTCTCGTTCATTACCCCATTCTGGAATCCAGTTAATTTCATCAACTGTCTTTTTAATTCGTTCACGCCAATCCATGTTAATATACCACTCATCAACACAGCGATATACTAATTCATCTCCAGAACGCCAACAATGTGGATAAACATGAGGGTATTTTTCTACATAAACAAGGCTACCATTTTTCTTTAAATAGTCTAAAATTTCTGTTATGGTATCGTGGTCAGTAGCAGATTTTCCAGTGAGCCAGCCAAAACCGTCAATAAATTCAGCTGAATCATTAAGGGGAGCAATCTCTACCAATGATTCTTTTTGGCCAATTTTATTATCTATTGCACCACAACCAGGCGCAATATGAACAATACCCGTGCCTTCACCAGCGACAACATTGTCATTTCCAATACCATCTTTACCACCATCAATCACGCGATGGCAATTTATTGCATTCACATTTTGGATTTCTAATTCATCTTTTTTAAACGGAAATCCGCCCATTTCAGTTTGAGCATGAAATTCATCAAATGGTCCAGTATATTTAAGCCCCACTAATTCAGAGCCCTTAACCGTACCCTCATTGGTATATCCACCTCGCTCCTTAAAAATCTGAGCAATCGTCTTTAATTTAGGAATGCCATCAATCCATTGCTTTTTATCTTTAAACTGTTTATCTAATCGCTTAAATTCTAAATTTTCTTCAGCAAAATAATACAATTCTCCATCGGATGCCCGTAGCTTCACATAGTCAAGGTTTACATTTACTGCGGCTGCGACATTAGAGGATAACGTCCATGGAGTAGTTGTCCACACCAGTAGATTTTCATTTTCTCTTTCTAATAATGGAAATTTAACAAATACTGAACGGTGGGCAACTAATTTTCGACCTTCAATAATTTCCATCTGGGAATATGATGTGCCAGAGCGACCAGACCATGGGACTATATCGGTGCCTCTATAAATTTTCTTATCATTAAATAGTTTTTTCAGGAAAGACCAAATGGTATAATTATTTTCATCAGACATAGTATAATATGAATTATCCCAGTCCATCCAATATCCAAGGCGTTTAGATTGTTCAGTCTGAATTTTAGAATATTTTTCGACGCGTTCTTTACACAGATTTACAAACTTTTCAATTCCATGTTCTTCAACTTCACGCTTAGATTTAAAACCTAATTCTTTTTCAACTTCTACTTCTACCCACAACCCTTGACAGTCGAATCCATTTTGGTATCTTAAATCAAACCCTTTTGAGGCATGGTAACGTTGATAAATATCTTTAAGGGAACGCCCCCATGCATGGTGAACACCCATGGGATTATTGGCTGTTATGGGACCGTCAAGAAAAGACCATGTCTTATTACCACGATTTTTCTCAACAAGTTTTTCAAATGTCTTTTCTGCTTCCCATTTATCAAGCATTTCATGCTCAAGAGAAATAAAATCAACTTGATTATTTACAGGGTCAAATATTTTCTTATCTGCCATCAGTTATTTTTAATTCTTTCAATAGATTTCACCTATGAATTCAAGATGGCAAATTTAGGATTAATTTGTAGTGGAATACAACGGTGATAAGCGATTAAACGCTAGGTTTTCACTTCTTTTTTTTCTCTTTTTTCTTTTCGGCTTTATCCAATTTTTTAAAAGCAGCTTTTATTTTCTTTAAATTTATTTTTTTAAACTCTGCTTTTGAAAATCGTATTGTACGTGGAAATATCACTTCCGCAGACATAAATGCTTTTGTTAAGGTTTTTGTTTGCTCAAGCTTTAGCTCACACTGAGGTACTAATTTTTTAAATTTAGCGTTACTCTTGACTAACTCTAAGCCACTAATTTGACGCTCAACCTCTTCATTCGCTTCATCGAAAGTTAAATTTCCAGAAAAATCAGAATAAATTGCATACCAACATTCTGGAGGTCGGCTTTCTCTCCTTAGGGTTTTATAGCATTCAATCTTTTCATTAATCACTGATTCCATTTCGCTGAACTTGAGCATTCCATTAAAAATAATATCATGCTGTTCAATGAAATGTGAATTACACAATCGCTCATAACCTTCGGATTGATCCTTATCAATATCTTCAGCATACAAGGTTTTAAATGAATAATCCGTTACAAATTTCGCCAATACGAAACATTCAAACTTTTTTATTCCAAATGGTTTATCCCAACAATACTCATCTAATGTTAGCTCATCTAATAATTTTTTAAAATTAGAATCAAACGTACTAACAATTAATTGCTCTGGGTTTACTTTCTTTTCTTTTTTCTTGAAAATTGAAAAAAGTTTCATATTTATTCAAGCTTTCTATTCTGGTGGATATAAATTCAAGGATTTAAAATTACTACGTCTTTTAGTATGATTGATAGAATTATTATTAAGAATCTGTGGCATCCCATTTTCCTTCTGGACAATAGCTTTCGGCCAATCTAACTTTATACCGAACCATGCATTCACATTTTTTACATTTCATATTCTTTAAAGTATCACCTATCTTAAACTCACATAATCGACAAGTTTGAAGCCGATTCTCAATCTCCTTAAAATTTGCCAAAACTTCTCTGTTACCTAAGAATCTTTTTAATATAGAAAATAAAGTGTTAAGAAGATTAAAAATATTTTTAAATCTCATTCAGAAATTTATATCCACTTTCAGTAAATAAAAAAGCCCAGACAACTGGGCTTTTTTATTTTAATATAATCTTAAAAATTATTTCATTAACATGAGTTTTTGAGTTTTCAGTGTATTCTTATATTTAAATTGTGCTAAATACACGCCTGAAGAATACATATCAGCATTCCAATTAATTGTATGCTGCCCTGCTGCTGCATAATCCCCATACAATGATTCAACCAATCGTCCTGTTAAATCATAGATACTGATTCGTAAATATCCATTTTCTGGAATAGCATAACTTAAACTTGTCGATGGATTAAAAGGATTCGGGTAGGCACTTACAATAGCAAAATCTTCAGGCATTGTTAATTGAATTTCACCAGAAGAGTTTGCTGCAATAATTTCAAGAATTTCAATCTCACCATCAGCTTCTAATATTGCATCTGATTCAGGTGCCACAATAATGATAGTAGTTTGATTTCCAATTGTATTCATTGCTGAGAGTAATGAATGTTCAGTTAATTGAATCACAATATTTTCATCATGCTTTACTTTCAACTGAATCGCATCAATTATACCATCAGCTGAAATAGAGATACTGCCATTTTTATTATAAAGAGTACCTTTAGTGGCATTCTCACCCCTGCTATCTAAAATGATATTAACAATACCAACAATATCTAGCACATTGACAGCACCATCTTGATTTACATCCGCTGAATACATATCTGGCTCAGAAATGCCCAAAATCATATTTACCACTAACACTATATCTAAAACGTTTAGAACTCCATCATAATTAGAGTCACCAAGCAATACACCTTCAGATCCAACACATGGAGGAAACTCTATATTATCAATCCATGCTGCATCTTCACCAGCCACTACCGCCAGATCTTTACTGAATAACCATTTAAAGGTATGCTCACCAACAGAAACTCCAAAATTACTTTGAGACCATGCAATCTCACCAGCCCATTTATTCTGTTCTATGCCATCGATATAAAACGCTAAGTAATCATAAAAAATTCCTGATGACTCACCGACTGCTTCACAAGAGACTTTTTTATCAAATGTAATATACCCGTCTTGTAGAATCTCCATAGTCAAAGTTAATTCAGAAGTCATATTATGATCAATAGTACCCGATTTTGCACTAAATATTCCGTTTGAAGAGTTACCAGAATCTATACCCCAATCCATATCTCCACCAAATTCCCAATTTTGTGAAGCAAACCCATTATTTTCAAATGATTCAATCATAGCCTGAACTGTCATATTAAGTGTTAAGCTCGAACTATTCTCTTCACTCTCTAATTCCAACTCTAATGCAAAGCTATGACCCATAGGTGCAGAAGATGATACGTTAAAGGAAAGATCAAATGAAGCGAGCGAGCCATTTAATAGATCATTAATAGATTCAGACCCATTCACTATTGAAATATATGGATTATCAATAATTTCATATAAGTTAACATTCACATCTGATGATATTTCATTGCCCATATTTTCAAGTGTAATATTAATATTAACACTCTCACCGGGAGTAATTACATTATCGCTTCCATAATCTATATTAACATCATTAACGGTTACAAATGCCCCATTTGGGGTTAAAACGGTAACTTCTGCTTCATATGGAAATTTATTAAAAGATGTTATGACCAAGTCTAATTGGCCTGGATCATCTGCATTGTCTCCTAATTCTATTACAGCTACTCCACCACTAGAATATGCTAATCCAATCAATTCTCCATCCTTTGAGAGTGCTGCCAATGCACCATTAAAGCCAATATCCACAACAAACTCTTCCTGCCCAACAATAACAACATCATCATGATTTGGACTTAAAAATGTTGGTTGATCGGTTCGTATAACTGCAGAAGGATCACCAAAGAATGTCCAGTAATTTGTTTCATTTATCCCAGAGGAACCTTGAACATCATTCATATACATGCATCCGTTAGTTGCAATTCCACCAAGGGACCGGCTAACTCCTTCATCTAAACTTTCTGTTATTATTAAATTCATACCATATTGACCATGCATTGGCGGTTCCCATGATTGACTTATAGTAGACCCAAAATGAGCAATGCCACCAGAAGGTTCACCATTATGGGTAGCTCTTTGCCATGATTCAGCGAAAGATTCATCAGTACTATTAAATTCTCCTACATTACAACCCACTGTTATAACGAAAGGTAATTTATTTTGATTCGTTAAACTGTTTATTTGTGAAGTACTAAGGGATGCTCCATTGCCCCAACTTGAAATTGAGCCATGTCCAGTATAATTTATTAAACTCACTCCACTATTTATTGCTGATATTCCTTGAGCATCAGTACCACCACTACCATCATATATACCTTCATAACTATCATATGTAAAGTCAGATAAAATAGTGTCCCATAAAAAGTCATTAAAAACATCATAAGTATATCCACCAAAACCAGGCCCCTGATTTGATGCAATACCTAGAGCATTATCATACCAGTCTGCATTTTCTTGAGGGTCGTGTTCATATTCAATAGACCGTTGAACTTGAGTTTGTATTTGACTGGGGTTCTGGCCTGAAAACCTACCCACAATAACTTCTGCATATGAATCATTTCCCTCTATAAACCCATATGTTGGATCAGAAGCACTACCCCCAACTGATGGTGAAGGGATTTGTGCAATATCACCAACAAGTAATAGATAAGTTAAACCATTTGTGTTATAATAATCTTCCACATAGCTACTAATAGCATTTGAATTCACTCCAATAGTTGAAACATTTACTATTTCTGTATGAATTCCTTTCCTATTCTTCCATTCAATAAATGGCTCCATTTCATCCATAAAATCACTATTAGAAATAATCAGCATATTTCCTTCATCTAATAGATATTCAAATCGAGAATCATTTCTGCTATTTAAAAAACGGTTTTCATAAATTTTATTAAATTCATGATTCATTTTTTTAGTTCCACTTCTTTGTAATTGGCGATGCTTAACATTGATATTGCTGTTTCCATTTTCAAATACTTCAACAACTAATTCAGTGTACACCCGTAAGGTTTTTGATTTTGGATTATACTGAAAAGGGTAAGCAACTATTGTTTGGCCACGATTATCTCTTAAGATATATGGATCTCGTAATTCAGTCAATTTCCCCGGGAAGAATTCATCTCTTTCGTAAATATTACTCCATTGGTATGAAACTTCACTTGGATTCACTTCACGACTTAGATTGCCTTTAGATGGAGCAATTAAAATATTTTTATATTCTGTGTATTGAGAAGAAAGTACACGAATTTCCATATATTTATCATCAGGGATAATTACTGAAGTAGCTAATTGATGTAAATCAGGAGAACCTAATTCCATTATAGAAGCACCACCTTCTATCTTTGCAATAAATGCATCACCCTTATCAGTTGAAGCAGCAATCAGATTAAAACCATCTAATGTGAATTGAATAGTAGATGTACTAATATTAGAATTAAGCAAATCCATTTTTGCGGGAACAGGCGATATAGAGCTTATCCCTTCCCATTTTGCAAAAACAGTAGCTATCAATATTGTTGAAACTAAGAAAAACCGGTTATTCATCATAACTCCTATAAAAATTTGTTGTAATAATTTACAGATAAAATGAGATGGTATAGGGGGATTTTACATACTGTTACAGCAAGGTTATATTAAGGTAGTTTTTGGGATCCTTGATGACAAGCTGAACAATTTTGAGTCTGAATGTTCACGTATGATGATAACTTATTTTCAATGGAAATCTTTATCATTTCATTTAGCTGCTTCGAGTATCCAATAAAATGATCATTCAAATTAACAATACTATGGGTTATAATCTCTGATGATATGCCATCTATATTCGTAATTTTCATGGATTGAAAGTAATAATCTGAAGTATCATCACTAATAAATTGGCGAATTTTAGTCCTGAATTGAGGACTTACGCTCACAGACGTAAAAAGAATAATGAGGATTGACACAACCCAAATCATAATTGTATTGCGTCGCTGCATAATTTAGGTTTAAAACCCTTTTGGTTTTGAATTGGCATAATCTTGTGTGTACTTCGCTAATTCATCTCGATCAGGATAAACAACTTCATCAGAATCTTCTTCAGACTTTTTGACTATCTCGTATTCCTCTAAAAGTTTATCAAGGTATGCAAGGAGTGCTTCATTCAATTGGAATATTCGCTCCTCTTCAATAATTAGCCTTCGCTTCTCTTTTAGCTTATCAGAGCTATCATTTTCTGTATATCCACCTTGCCGGATAATAGCCATAGTTTTCCTTTTAACTAAATATAGATTACTGAAATATACGTGTTTTTTTCCATTTGAGTAAATCTTCAAATGAGGTGTTCATTTTAGTTGGCATTTCATGCTGTGCCGCATACAGTAAAACCGTTACACTTTGTCGAGTTGGACCATCTATAGCATGAGATAAAACGTACTTCATCTCATCCATTGTCAGGGCTTCTAATGCAGCTAATGACAGCGCATCTCGATCATGATTATTGTCCAATTCAAATGCACGAGTAAAGCGAACTTTAGCTTCTTCTGAAATGGAGGTGGATTTTTCATTTATCTGCTCGCGAACTGCAGATTTATAAGTATTAAAATCCTCCTCAGTTACTTCCCCCAGTAAAGTAGAAATATCGCTTAAAAACGCTAATGATCTCTCTTCAACCTCATCTGCTGGATATCCATCAGATTGAATAATAAAATACATTCCACTATAATCATCTCTGGCATACGCACCGCCTGCAACAATATACCCAAGCTGTTGATTGGTTCTTAATTCCATGCTGTACGGTTGCCCAATGAAAGTATCAATCATCAAGGCCATTACACGATCCTTTGGGGTATTTCCCCCAATATCGAACATTGACACATATGATGAATTATTCACCTTTGACTTCACTTGATTAGCAATTTTCTCACCCGAAATTAACTGCAACCTTTCTTGGCTATAGAAATCAGATTCATTAATTGAACGATAACCTAAGGCGTTTCTTAATTTTGTAGAAATTCTCAATGCATCTTTTTCAGAAATATTCCCATGTACCAATCCTTGTAGATAAATACCTTTATAGATTGTTTTAGGAAAATTTTTCACATCTTCAAGGGAAAATGATTCAATGACTGAACGCTTTTCTTCTGGGGAGTAAAATATTTTTTTAGTTATACTTGCCACTTCTCTTCTGGCAAGTACATAAGCAGCATCTAAAGATTTATTTTCTAGCGCTCTAATCTGAGAATCCATTATCACCGAAAACCTTTTCTCATCTAAAGTGATATTATTCAGAGCATCAATTATTACATCCATTAAAGATTCTAAGGCACTATCATAACCTGCTACGCTAATCAATATGCCTTCTGAATCATTTTGGATAGAGAATTCCATGCCCGCTAAATATGCAGGATATCCTACCTCATTTAGGGTTTCATTTAAACTGGCAATATATAAATCCATTAAAACCGCATTTTCTAATGAAACTATCTTTTCAGGAAATCTTACTTTATAATTCAGACTAGCCTTAGGACGGTTAAATTCTAAATCACGAGAATGATACAATTTCATTCCTCTTGTATCTTTTAACATTTTCGCATTTTCACTAGCATTTTTAACAAGTTTAATATCAGTGGATGTGGGCATAAATTGGTTTGCAGATGGTAATTTTAACTCATCAAATTTTTTGGGAGCAAATAAGGATTGGTAAAATTCATCATTAATTTCAGTATAGCTATATTTTGCTGAATACCACTTTTCAACCTCGGTTGTTTCTATACCTTGTCCGGATAGAGTGGCCAACATATTATTGGGGCGAATATACGAGAGAAATTTAGTGTACAAATCGGGGTTTTCTTTAGCATAAAGGTATTTTACACGTTCTGCATCCTCCATGGGGTAAAAGGCCAAGCTATTTGCCATCTCCACTGCAACGCCTGTACCCTCACCTTTATCAGAATATTTCTCTTCTAATTCTGCTAAAACCTTACTTTCATTATAAATGAAGGACTGATATCCTGATTCTTTCAACATTTCTACGTAAGAGAAACAAGCGGTTAAAACTTCATTATAACGATTAAAACCTTCGCTGGTTAATTCAACCCAAATATTTAAACTTCCATAATCATAGGTTGCAGAACTCCCCCACCCACCAATTCCGGTAGCAAGGCCCTGAGACTTTAGCAATCCAATCAAACTACCATCCCCTTCATGTCCAATTAAATATGCCAATAGATTTTCTGGCTTTGTTAAATAAGATGCATAAAAGGCAGGGGTAGGAAATTCTAAGACTAATCTTTTAACATCTTTTACCGGTTCAACTTTTAATAATCTCAGAACATCTTTTTCTTCGAGATAATTTGAAGGGTATTCAATTTTTTGAGTATTATGATTTTTAACATCTGAAAAATATTGCCTTGCCAATTTTTCTAATTCATCTAATTCTAAATTGCTCAATATTGATAGACTCATCATATTTGCACTGTAAAACTTTCCATGAAAGTCTAACAATACCTCTCGGTTAACTTTTGATAATGTCTCTAGTGTTCCAATTTCAAAATGATTTGATGGATGATCGGGGTTATACAAATTCCGCTTAACTTGTCTCATACGCCAATAATCTTGCTCTAGATTTTTTTGATACTCAGAGTTTACCGCATTCATTTCACGCTCTGTATATTTAGCGCTGAATAATGGAGAAATAAAGAATTGTGAGAAACGATCTAAGGCTCCCTCGAAAGCATTATGATATACTTCATAGTGATAATTAGTATGATCTTCAGCAGTGTAAGCGTTTGAATAACCGCCATTGCTTTGTAAATATGAACTATACCCTTCAACGTCTGGGTACTTTTCAGTGCCTAAAAATAGCATATGTTCTAAAAAATGTGCCAATCCTTGATATTCTTCTGGATCAGACAATGAACCCGCTAAAACATTCATGCTTGCTGCAGATTTATTATATTGTGTATCTGACACTAAAATTACCCTGAGCTCGTTCTCTAATGTAATTTTTCGATATTCAGGTGCTGCAATTATAATTGTGAATAGAAATGTTAAGATAGACATTTTTTTCATTTTGAATAATTCCTTAGTAGATTAAATATTGTTCTCGTAATACTGGAAATTGAGTTTCCCAGTCCTTATATAGATTAAACGTATTTTCTGGACTTTCCACCCAAAGTCTAAGCTTTTTTGAGCCGTACAATTTATCAATAAAATTAGTATTAAGAAATTTGAATCTTTCAGGATAAAGTTCAGAAATTTGAATTATTATCTGAGTCGCCGTATAAATGGGTTTATAATTCTCACTATTCGCTAGGATTATTTGGCAACCATTACATAATTCATTTTCATACTTTGGCCATTTAGATTTAGCTGATGATAAAGGTGTAAAACTAACAGACTCAAATGAAACACCATCAAATTCTAATTGATTTAATGCTTTGGCTAATTCATCACCATTTATCCAAGGAGCCCCAAAAAGTGTAAAGGGAAACTCAGTGCCTCGACCTTCAGAAATATTGGTACCTTCCAATAGACACATCCCATTGTAAATTAGGGCAGAATTGTAATTAAGAATATTAGGTGACGGTGAAACTGTAAAATATCCTGGAAGTTTATCCCACCCACTTACTTCAATAATTTTTAATTCCACCTTTTTCCCTGATGGCAACCAATTTTCTGAATTTATCATTACTGCCAATTCACCAGTAGTCATTCCATGTCGAATTGGAATAGGAAACATCCCCACAAAAGAAGAAAATTCCTTGTTTAAAATTGGACCAGAAATTTTTCGCCCCAATGGGTTCGGTCGATCTAAAATAATAAATGGAATATCATTCTCAGCGGCCGCATCCATCATATATGCCATTGAACTCACATAGGTATAATAACGTGAGCCAATATCTTGAATATCATATACTAACACATCAATGTTTTCTAATTCCTGGGGAGATGGCTTTTTGTCCACCCCATATAAACTCACTATTTTTGCACCCGTTAATGGCTCTATATCGTCATTAACTAATTCTCCAGCAGATTTGGTTCCCATATAACCATGTTCGGGTGAGAAAATTTTCAATACATTAATAGAAGGTTCTATTGACAATAAATCTACAATATGATTTCCAGCCTTATCCACGGAGGTGTGATTTATGATTAATCCTACGTTTTTATGCTGAATAATATTAAAATTATGGGAGATAAAATTATCTAATCCTGTTGATACATGGGATTCACAGCTCCATAAAAATGATAAAATTAGAATATAAAAGAATCTCATTTACGAAATGATAATAACTTATTAACCAATAAAGCCATGGTGATATTTACCACTACAGAAAATCCAATAAACCATGTCCACGCAAGACCAATGGATGTCATGTAAAAAACAGATGCTAAACTGGCAATCAAACCTGAAATTACACTCATGGGATGGAAGTTAATTTTAAATTTAGTAAGGAGGAATAGTCCCAACAATCCACCATAAGTATAAGATGCTATGGTTAATCCCATCACTACGATTGAAGTGTTGCCTTCATCAAAAACAAGAGCCATGCCGATTAAGATTATTGCCCAAAATAGACTCACTTTTCGAGCTAGCTTTAAATCTGTATTCCTGCCAAACCAATCTGCAATTGTTGATGAGGATAGTGAATTAATGGAAGAACTCAATGTGGACATAGCTGCAGAAAGTACTCCAGCCAAGAGAATGCCTTTTAGCCCCACCGGTAAGTGATTTACAATATAAGTTGAAAATTCTCGGTCTTTCACCATTTCTACCCCTCCAAATAATGACCAAATTAATGACCCTGCAAATAAGAAAATGAGGAATTGAATGAGCACAAATAGTCCACTTCCAATCATGGCTTTTCTGGCATCCGAAACATCTTTGCAAGACAATACCCGCTGGACCATCATATGGTCAGCACCGTGAGATGCAAATGATAGCAATGTACCCCCTAAAAATGCACTCCCAAAAAACCATGCATCCTTAAACATATTATCCGTTCCAAATCTAAAGATTTTCATTTTATTCGCTATAAGCACTGAATCTATACCTTGAAAATCAGAAGATGTTAAAATTGTATAAATAACAATAATTCCACCCATTAAGTATAAAATAAACTGGAATGAGTCCACCCACAAAATAGTTTTGATACCACCAGATAAAGTATAAACCACCGTTACTATGCCAATAATTAACACTGATAATTCAATGGACCAGCCCGTTACCACTTGCACGATAACGGCTGTGGCTAAGAATCGTATTCCATCTGCAAAAATTCTGGTGATTAAAAATGTGAGTGACGCAACCTTCTGCACTATGGTACCAAATTTTTCACCGATTACTTCATATATTGACATGACTCCAGATTTAAAATATTGTGGGATCAAAAAGGCACTCACTAAAACTCTTCCCAGGATATATCCCATCCCTAACTGCAAGAAAAACCAATCTCCACGATACGCTAATCCGGGTACAGAAATAAAGGTGAGGACCGACGTTTCAGTAGCCACAATAGAGAACATTGCCACCCACCACGGCGTAGTTTCATGACCTAAAAAATAATCATCACTAGATTCATTCTTGCGTCCTTGCAACAAACCATAGATGCAAAGTCCAGCCAAAAATATTAAAATTATACTTAAATCAATGAATGACATATTTATCCTAATTCAAAAGTGTTTTCATGACTTGGGTATGAAACTCTCGTCTAATTCCATAAATGCCACCCCGCTCACGTGTGGGATGCACTCGGTTCGTGAGTAGCACCACAATGATTTCATTTTCTGGATCAATCCATAAGGATGTTCCCGTATACCCTAAATGACCAAATGTGGATGATGAAAAATAATCACCAGCAGAACTTTTGCCATTTCGAGAAGGCGTATCCCAGCCTAATGTTCGCTCAGAATCTATGGGTAAATGATGTAGTTCCGTAAATTGTTTCACCTGTTTATTTTTGAAAATTCGACGTCCTTCCCATATACCATTATTTAACATTATTTGGCCATATCTACCAATATCTGAAGCTGTAGAAAAAATACCTGCATGACCAGAGACTCCACCCAATACATGAGTATTTTCATCATGAACTTCACCTTGGAGTAATCGATTACGATATACATTATCAATTTCAGTGGGTACAATTTGACTCAATATTTCAACTGGAGGATTAAACCGAGTCGCATTCATTCCCATGGGACGATAAATCCAAGAATGTGCTAATTTATCTAAACTTCGATTAGTCACATTCTCAATAATCTCTTTGAGTAAAATCATCCCTAAATCACTATATTGATATTTTTCGCCAGGAATAAAATCTAACTCCGATGCTATAATATACTCTACAATCTCATTTTTTGATGGTAACGGATCAAATTTAAAAAATTCTACAAATGGTATTAATCCAGAAGAATGGGTGAGTAAATGCCGAATAGTAATTTCATTTTTATGATTATTAGTAAATTGGGGGAAGAATTGAGAAACGGTTTGGTCTAGGCCCAGTTTTTTTTGAGCAATTAATTTCATGGCAACTGGCGTGGTAGCCAACACTTTTGTTAAAGAGGCAACATCATAAATTGATGCCTCATCTATGGGAGGTGAATTATTATCATAAGTCTGAAATCCAAATCCACGAGAAGATACTACTTCACCATGTTTGGCAATAAATACTTGCGCTCCAGGGGTAATCTTATCATTAATAGCACTATCAATCACTGCCCATGCATTATCTAAATTGAATAACTTTCCATGTACATCAAAGCCAGTAGCACTTTCAGAAGTTATTCCCACACCTCTTTTTAATTTTGAATTCAAATCAATAGGCAATTTACCGGATGCCTTTTTACGACCCCACAAAACATTGGCAGCCGCTTTTTGGGATACCTTTCCATAGCCATACACACAGGCGTATACATCCAAATAATCATAGGCTGGTAAATATGGACTTCCAAAACTAAATACGACGAATGGAATATTTTCTTTATCTAATTGATGGAGTAGTTCTGCATGTGTAGAATCGATGGTAGAAATCCCTTTATCCATTCTAATACGTACCAATAATGTAACGAGTGTCTGATTGGACTCTTTAGCCTGTGAAACTATTTCAGAAGTCCTCAGTTTACTAATGGGTTGCGTCACATGAATCTCATCCACATTTGGATGGGTATTGTTTACATCCCACAAATATGACTTCAGCATATCGGGGGCACCTTCATCTGTGGAAATAATAAGATGTGTAAGATGTTTGATTTTCTGGGGGTTTAATGGCAAACGATTATTTTCATTTTTTACAATGGTAATCGATTTTTCAGCGATGGTATTTGCAATTGTAGTATGAGATGAAAGTCCAATATTTTTTTCTACATCCGTCCAATTACGTAAATGTGTTTTTGAAAACACACCCAATTCTTCTTTTGCAATCCAAATTCTTTTTACAGATGTATTGATTCTATCTTCACTAATACGACCGTTTTCAACTGCTGAAACCAATGCATCAATAGTTTGATTCACATCCATGGGAAGTAGCAAAATATCGGCCCCTGCTTCAACTGCACGAATTGCAGACTCACCCGCCCATGTTGATTCTGTGAGGCCACCCATCTCCATTCCATCTGTAATTATTAAACCCTCAAAACCCCACTCATCTCTGAGTAAGCCTGTGGTAATTAATTTTGAGTATGATGCTGGAACATTAGATGAGTCTAATCCTGGCATTGCAATATGCCCCACCATTATCATTTTCACACCATTTACAATGGCGGACTTGAATGGTTTTAATTCAATTGCCTCTAATTGTTCACGCGTACCCTCAATTGAAGGTAGTGACGAATGGCTATCCATATTTGTATTCCCGTGACCGGGAAAGTGTTTCGCACACGCATAAATCCCTCCATCCTGTACCCCTTTGATAAAGGCATTTCCATAATCAATGACCATGTTGGGGTCATCACTATATGATCTGAAATTGATAATGGGATTATCGGGATTATTATTCACATCCATAACGGGGGCTAAAGTAATATGAACACCGATAGCATTAGCTTCAGTAGCCGTAACTTGGCCCTGCTTATATGATAAATCAGTATTGCCCGTGGCGGACACTGCCATATTGGATGGAAATAAAGTGGCACCGCGCATCCATTGACCCAATCCACGTTCGTAATCTGCAGATACTAAAAGTGGGATTTTTGCCCATTTTTGAAATGTCTGAATATTATAAAACGTGCCATGAATACTGCCACCAAAAGAAATCACGCCACCGATACCATCTTCGGAAATCCACTTTTTTAATGATTTCCGATACCAATGTTCATCATGATAAAAATCTCCTCGAATGCGTACCATTATCATTTGAGCTACTTTTTCACGGAGTGTTAATTTAGACCAATGTTTTACAGACTTTGGGTGGGATAAATTTGGTGTGGAAATCTGAGAACATCCCATCATAAATAAAAAGAGGATGAGCATAATTCTACGCATTTATATATTCCCTTTTTACACGTTTTGTAACGCCTGTTAAAAACGTATATGGATTCTTATTTACTTCTTTAGATAACCATTCTATACGGTGATTTACACTTCCCCAAAGGGTAACATGGTCACCCACATTTATATCTATATTGGTACAATCAACAGTGATAAGATCCATACTTACTTTTCCAATTATAGGTAATTTTTTCTCATTCCACACTACTGACCCAGAATTAGATAATTCCATGGGGATGCCATCTCCATACCCTGCCTGAATAACGGCCATTTCAAAATCTTTTTCTGCAAAAAAAGTCTGATTATAGCCCACAGACTCCCCATTTAAAATTTTCTTTTTTAACACTACGGGTGCCTTAAAATGCATTATGGGCTGTAGTTTATCATGGGCTTTTCCAAATGGAGTAACTCCATATAGCGTTATCCCAGGCCGTACCATATCATAATGATTTTGAGAATCTGTAAATATTCCAGCACTATTAGAGATGTGATAAGTTAAATTTTGAAATTGTGTTTTTGAAACTTGAATAACTTCATCAAATTGAGAACGTTGTAATTCCATGAATGTGGAGTCCACCTCTTCAGCGGTAGAAAAGTGAGAATAGATGCCTTCAAGGAGAATTCCACTTGACTGTTTTATCTTTGCCAAAACATCCTCAGCTTGAGAATAATGGAATCCCATTCGCCCCATTCCCGTATCAAATTTCACATGGGCTGAAATCTTATTTCCAGTTTTAACAAAATAATTTTGAATTACATCAATATCTTCAAAAGCGTTAATCGTACAAATTGTATTCGCATTAAATAATTCTAAATGTATAGGAAAAAATTTCCCTAAAAGTAAAATGGGTTTGGTGATTCCATGCTCACGTAATTCAATAATTTCTTTCACGAGCGCAACACAAAATCCATGAATTTTAGTTGCAGATAAAGACGTTGCTATTTCCACGGCACCATGACCATAGGCATCTGCCTTAATCACGCCCATGACCTTACTATCACCCACCTCATTTTGGATAATAAAGTAATTGTGATTTAAATTTTCTAAATTTATCTCAGCGAGTGGCTGCAAGATAATAATCACTTTGAATTATTTGAGATAACTTTACATCAACATCATGAAGTCGAGCTGCCAAAAGACCTGCACCATAGGCATTAGAAATAGTAGAGAATGTCCATTTTATATTTGGGAAGTCAAATTGGAGTGCATCGTTCAATGTTTTGCGGTAAAAATCATTTCTAATGACGCTACCATTACCCGCCAAGATAATAGAACCATCTTTAGGATTCAACTCTAAGTCGTGAACTAATTGAAGAATATACTCTGCAATGGTTGAACTCCCTTCTTGAACAATCTTCAATGCCATTTCATTTCCTGATTCAGCAAATTCAATAATTTTCTCAGCCAATGATGCTATAATGGGAACTGAATCTTCACTTTCCATAGTTTCTTCAATTGCCAAATTAAAATCAGAACTTTCAAATTTATCTAACACATGGGTCATCAACTCACTCAAATCTTCATCACCCTGAACCGATGATTCATTCAGAGCCATTTCCATAATCGCTTTCTTGCCAATCCAAAAGCCACTTCCAATGTCACCATGTGCATGGCCTTCTCCAGCTACCCGCCTAATTTTACTGGATTCATTGCGTCCAATACAAATAATTCCGGTGCCCACTGTTACCAAAATTCCTAAACCCCCTGGGCAACTTACTTCGTATGATGCTTCTGCGTCATTCATAATTATAGATCGGCGAGAAAGTTTTAATCCATCCAGAACCTTAAACACCATATCTCGACCATCTTCATCAGAAGCACCCGCTAATCCTAAACCCACAGCATCAACATCCTCAATGTCAATTGAAGCATCTTCACATAACTGTTCAATCATGGATGCTATTCGCTTCGAGGCAGCTTCGCCATCTAATGCAATATTGGTACCCTTATCAAGAATCGTGGACAGCGTTGCACCACTATTTGTAAAGAGAACCCCACGTGAATTTGTAGCGCCGCCATCGATACCAATAATATAATAATTATCGTCTGTATTCATTATTTCCTAAATGTTTTATAGCTTACCACAAGGGTGAGTAAAACTAAAAAAATGTTGAGTAAAAATGTGAGAAAAATTCCAATATAGCTGACAGCACCATTTTGAATAATCATCTGGCAACTATTTATTATTGATGTGAGGGGAAGTTTATTAACCACCTCCACATAATTAGTGGGAAATATTTCCAATGGCAAGAAAGAACCAATACTTAATGCTAGTATTAAAAATATCAATAAAATCACACTTATTAGTACAATTCCATCCTTAATAAATATCCCCAATAAAGTTCCCAAAATTGCATAAAAATTAATGAGTGGAATTATCTGTAACAAAATGAGTATAATTTGCCCAAATCCTAAATATTCATTATTTAGCAATACTGTTAATCCTATGGAAACTAATGCTTGAAAAAAGCCTAACAACGTGGCAACAATAATGACCGAGAATATAATTTCACCATTCCGAAGCGGGGTTTTTAATAATGCATCTAACTGCCCAGAATCATGCTTGATTTTTTTCATTCTTAAAATGGCAACACAGAATGCCAATAAGCCAGAAGCCGTTACCCAAATTCCTGGCGCAGCCCAATTCAGATATCGAATATCCACAGAAATTATATTTGATAAAGGAAGAGATAAAAATAAATGAAGCAACATGGGTAACATCGTAAAAATCACCAACAAGGAAATGCCATTCTTTTTAATATTCAACCAATCACGATACAAAAGAACCGCAAGCACTATTCAAGTCCCCCATCGGTCAAACCGACGAATAAATCATGTAAACGACAAATACTGGTATCAATATCCTCTAATTCATATTTTAGGGCTAATTCTAAGGCTTTAAAAAACTGCTTACGTTCACGAGAGTAAAACTCTAATTCGGTCCCTTTTACCTGTGGGCGAAGAATCCGCGGAAAGGCTTTTAACTTTTCCATAAACTCATCAGTGGGCGGTTGAGAAAATGAAAGTCTATAACGTGAGAGTCCATGAGTGGTCTCAATAAGGCGTTCAAGTGTGCCATCCATTTTAATATTACCTTCATGTAAAATGGCAATACGGTCCGCATAACGTTCCGCCTCCGCAAAATTTTGAGTGGCGAAAAGAATTGTTTTATGTTGATGGAGTTTATCTAAAACATCCCACACTTTTATACGGCTATGTGGATCTAATCCTGTTGTGGGTTCATCTAAAATAATGACGTGCGGGTCGTGAACTAATGCCCGTGCAAATTGGACCAATCGTTTATTCCCATTAGATAAATCATTGGGCATCTGATTTAAATTTGTTGCAAAATTTAATCGCTCCGCCCAATTCAAAGCATTGGTATTTGCATCCCTTACCGATAACCCATGCAATCTTCCAAAAATCTCTAAATTTTCTAATATGGTAAGTTCATCGTCTAAATCAATGATTTGCGGCATATAGCCGGTGATAGAACGAATTTCATCTCCTCGAGTAGAAATATCTTTACCGTGGATGTATGCCATCCCCACATCTTTCTCAATGAGGCCAACCAATAATTTTAAAACCACTGATTTCCCTGCACCATTTTCACCCAAAATAACAAAGGTACTTCCCTTTTCTACGCCGAATGATAAGTCCGCCAAAAGGGTATTGTTTCTAAAGGTTTTACCAATTGCCTTTAATGTAATGGATGCTTCCATTAATGAGCCTCATACCAATTTTTACCGATTTTCCAATCTACTTTTAACGGAACACTCAACGTCATTGCCCCCTCCATCTCATCCACAACTAATTTTGATAATTTATCCATTTCTTCAGGCGGACCTTCAAAAAGTAATTCATCATGAATTTGCAAAATCATCTTAGAGGTGTAATTCTCTTCAGCCATTTTTTTATGGATGTTAATCATGGCAATTTTTATTAAATCTGCAGCTGTTCCTTGAATAGGCATATTGATGGCGGCTCGCTCTTCTGCTTTTACCAAATTATGATTTCCTGAATTCAATTGAGTCATTTTACGTCTTCTACCCAAACGTGTTTTCACAAATCCATTTTCATGAGCCGACGCCAAAGTGTCATCCATATATTTTCGGATACCGGGATAACTACCAAAATAGGTATCAATCAATTTTCGAGCATCCGCCATGGATATACCCAACTCTTGCGACATTCTAAATGGACCCGCCCCGTACATAATTCCAAAATTAACTACTTTAGCAGTACGACGTTGATCAGCCGTAACATCAGACTCATCTACCGAAAATACCAACGCAGCAGTACGCGTATGAATATCCGTTCCATTTTTAAATGCTTCAATGAGGGCCGGCTCTTGGGAAAAATCAGCCATTATTCTCAGCTCGATTTGTGAATAATCCGCAGATAACATCACATGTTCTGGATTCTGTACACAGAATGCTTTTCGAATTTCACGTCCAATTTCAGTTCGGATTGGAATATTTTGAAAATTAGGATTAGTACTAGATAATCGCCCCGTTGCTGCAATAGTCTGATTTAGTGACGTATGAACTCTCCCCGTTTTGGGGTGCACATGATTGGGAAATGCATCAATATATGTATTTTTCAACTTAGCCAAATGACGATATTCTAAAATATATTCAGGCAATGGATGATGACTTTTCAATACCTCTAATACTTCGACGGCAGTACTACGTTTGCGAATATGCTTTAACTCTAACTCATCAAATAATACCACTGCTAATTGTTGGGGAGAATTTAAATTAAACTCGTGTCCTGCCATCGTATGAATTTGAGCAATAAGTTTATCTAATTTTTTAGCCAACACCCCCGATAATTCTTTCAAAAAATCTAAATCTAAATACACACCATTTTCTTCCATGGTAATCAATACGGGGAGTAATGGCATTTCAATATTCTCAAAGGGCTCAGATAAATTTTCTTCGGGAATAATTGGCTGTTGATTCAATGCAACTTGCAAGGCAACATCTGCATCCTCAGTGGCATAAAATGCGATATCCTCTAGAGGTACATCTGCCATTGAAATCTGCTTTGCACCTTTACCTATCAAATCTTCGATGGGCTTCATGCGATAATTAAGATAGTCTAAAGCCAAATAATCTAATTTGTACGAATTCTTCTCAGGGTGCAAAAGATGTTCTGCAATCATACTATCGAATACAATGCCATTTAGGCCAACATCATATCGGCTCAATACCAATGCATCATATTTAAGATTTTGCCCACAGAAATGAACCTTAGCATTCTCAAATAAGGGCTTTAGTTTTTCTAAAATTAGACTCAAACTAAACTCATCAAAAAGTGATGCTACCTTTTCAGGATAGAGTACGGGAATATACCACCCTTCATTCTCTTTCACGGAAAATGAAAGCCCAACAATATCGGCTTGTAAGGCATTAATACTGGTGGTTTCTAAATCAAAAGAAATGAGCGCCGACTTTTTCAATTCTGAAATCATAGTATCTAAATCATTTGTATTTATAATGGTCTTGTAATTTTTATCAGGCGTCTCAAATTCTACAATATCATCAGAAAATTTTGATACATGCTGAATGAGGGAATATAGTTCTAAATCTTGAAATTTTTGGGTAAGCGCTTCAGCATCCATACTTTGGCGAAGGAGTTGCTCTAAATGAAATTCCACAGGTACATCACATTTTATAGTAACCAATTCCTTAGAAAGATGTACCAAATCTTTGCCATTCATCATGCCTTCACGGGCCCGCTTATTTTTAATATGTTCTGCATTTTCTAATGCAGACTCAATAGTTCCATATTCATTTAAAATTTTAACCGCTGTTTTAGGGCCCACACCATCAATCCCCGGAACATTATCAGAAGTATCTCCCATGAGCGCCAATAAATCAATAATTCCATCGGGGCCAATACCCCATTTCTCTGAAACTTTTTTAGCATCATAAACGGTGGTAGGCTTAAATCGATTTCCGGGCGTGTACACAAAGGTGAAGTCATTTACCAATTGCATCATATCTTTATCGCCGGTAACAATAAATGTTTGTAGCCCTTCCTTCTCGGCTTTTTTGGCAAGGGTGCCCATGATATCATCCGCTTCATAGCCGGGTAATTTGATCATGGGAATTTTAGTGGCCTCTATCACCGAGTACAATGGCTCTAATTGTTCCACCAATTCAATGGGCATCTTCTCGCGGGTAGCCTTATAATCGGTATAAATCACATGACGAAAGGTGGGCTCTTTACAATCTAACACGATTGAAATATAGTCGGGATTTTCTTCTCGTAAAAGTTTGAATAGTGAATTCATGAATCCATGAATTGCGGATGTATGTCGGCCATCAGAGGTAAGTAATGGATTTTTAATCAACGCAAAATGGGCTCTATAAATAAGCGCCATTCCATCAATAAGAAATAATCGTTTAGGTGTTGCCATATAAGCTGTAGAATTGTCTATTTATTAGAAAGATATTTTACCAAAATCCATCATCGCAGAACAATGAATATTCAGTACCAATCAATGATTTTTGGACATAAAAAAAGCCCCTCGATGAGGGGCTTTTCAATAAAACTAAAAAATCGACTTACTTGCTTTCAGCAACAGACGCTTTTCTATAATCAGTTACAAGCTTCTTAATTTCACCTGCAGCTTTACGTGCACGTGTACCTGCAGCTTTATTGCCTTTTTCAGCAAAACGATTATGATTTTCATCGAATTCAGACCATAGTTCGCTCATACTACTATATAAATCAGTTGTTTTTGACATGTTTTTATTTCCTATTTTATTTAATTAAGTTTTAAACAATCTGTAAAAATTACACCCACAAACAATACAGAAGCACATTTTATTTTAAAATTTTCAATTATTTTTTTTTAAAATCGACTCCACGGCATCATTCCGCCCGAAACATTGATCGCATATAATCCACTTTTTTTCATAATTTGTTTAGCCTTGCAGACCGTGCTCCACTCTTACAAATCATGTAATAAACGTCTTCATTATCATTTTTGAGATCAATAATGGATGTTGGTATTTCTGAAAGCGGTATTGAGTTTGCGCCAGTAATATGGCCTAATGGACCATTAAACTCACCCACCGTATGCACATCAATAATTGTGGTGTTTGGATTTTCACCCACTAGTGAACGAAGTTGTTCCACCGAAATGGAAGTCCCACTCCCTTTTTTGCTACATGCAAAAATGAGCATTAAAATAGATATGAGGAATATGAGCTTCATTAATACTTTTCAATATCCATTAATTCTGTAATTTAAATATCATCTTCCAAAATCTTTTTTCTTAAAAAATAATTATTTTTGGTACAAAAAATACTCGTATTAGATGGATATAGATGAGGGATATAATTTATAATTTAGAAATTTTAATGATTAAATCAAATGATAATACACATAATATAATTAATCCAAAAGTAAATACCTTAGCACGATACGGAACATGATTTGAAGATAATCTAATGTATACATGTAAATAACGTGAAATTGAAAATAGCCAACATAATATCAGCTCAAAAATACTAATATTTTCAAAATTGATAAATAGTAAAATAAAAAAATAAAAAATGACGGGTAATTCAAATTGATTTTTTAAGGTTTGCCTAGAAGTCTCTAAATAATGTGGAGCTTTGCCATTATATACTTTAAAATATGTAGGCTCAACTTCTTTTGATCTATAAGCACGACCTGCATCCATTCTATTTTTAACATACAAAAAGAATGTTAAAAAAATCATTGTTAAGGCTGGATAAATGGCTAAATAACTTTCCACGACTATATTTCCCTAAATATTTACCTATAATTTACATCAACTCACCGACCCATGGCTGTCTTTTCCTGTCAAATTTGAGCCTTTTGATAACGTGTTTTTGAAGATTATATGAAAATAGTAATTAATATTTTAAATCCAACAATCAATAGAACAACTCCCATTATTTTTTGAATTTTAGACCCAAAAAGTTCTATTTTTTTTGTAATTTTATGATTCGTAAGTACTATTGACAGGAAACAAAACCAAGCTGCTGTAGCTATTGCCATCCATAAACCATAGGCTAATTGAATATATGTCGGAGGATTATTATTAATAATTATAGTATATATTGATAAGAAAAATAATGTAGCCTTCGGATTTAAAAAATTAGTCAAGAAACCTTTTCCAAAAGCAGTGTATGAGTTATAATTTTCATTGATATTATAATCTTTTGGAATAAGCGAAATATTGATTTGAACTGATTGAATGCCCATATAAATAATGTATAATGCACCTGCTATAATTATCAAATTAAATATGATATCTGATTTTGAAATGATAATGCCTAAACCAAAAATACAGAAAAGAATATGTACTATTACCCCTGTTCCTATACCCATACTTGTTAATAAGGAAATCTTTCTTCCTTGACATAGACTTTGCTTGACAATTAGAAAAAAATCTGGACCAGGACTCATTACTCCAAAAAGATGTACAATTACAACAGTGCTAAATTGATTAATGATGTGGGAATCTATCAGTTTATTCTCTTAAGCTTTATTTTTAAGTACATATCTTAATTTATTACAATTTGTTCTGACTCATGCCTGACTATTTGGGGTCATTTTCAGTCTTTTTTAGTACTTTTGAGGATTTCTTCAAGGATACAAAAAACCCCTCGTTTCAGAGGGGCTTTAAAATTAATACGGCTCAATCTATTTATTTGCGCAACATGGTTTAATACAATCTGTACCACAAGGTTGCTTAGCAAGTTGCTTTCCACACGGGGAAACCTGCCCTGACTGTTTTGCACAAGAAGTTGAATAACTTTTCTTGCAGCATGTCACACTAATTACACCATATGTAAATACAGCTAAAAATAGAAACTTCCACAATAAATTTAATTTATCTTTTAATTCCACTATCTTTTCCTTTAATTAATTGTTATTAGAGCTGAAATTTACAAAATTATTTCTTAATGGGTGTCAGGTTTTTTCTATTGATGTACACCCCATTGAAAATCTTGATGTGGGTGAACTTTTGGTTGAGTTTTTCATTGAACTCTTTTATAAATCATATAAATAACACTTTTATTGGTATTGATTTCTTTACTGCCTACCTTAGTAAATCCATATTTTTCATGAAACTGTATTGATTGATTATTATAGGGCTTTGTATTGATTTCACAGGCAATATCTAATGATGTGTTTTTAATTAAATCATTATAAAATATTGTCCCATATCCTTGATTTTGATATGACTTATTAAAAGTTATCCTATCTATATAAATGAAAGATTTATATTTATCATTGAACCATTGATAGTGTTCACTATTGTAATCTTTTGATGGCATAATGGCATTTAAAAAACCTATTATCTCTCCGTTTATTTTACATACTTTAAAATAATCACATATTATTAAAAAATGTTCCATCATATCTAAACTAGAACTACTTACAGCAGGCATTGAATCTTGATTTAAAAGTAAAATAGATTCTAAATCATGTTTAGTAGCCGGTTCTATTTTAAACTTCATTATTTTTTTTCCTTGATTGAATACCTAAGCTTACGAAAATTATTTTAGAATGGGTGTCAGACTTTTTCTATGGACGCACACCCCGCTGAATGTCTTAATGGGGGTGAAGGTTTGGTTATTTTTAAAGACTTTCTATCACACTTCTACAATTGCAAATCAAGATAAGTTACTCACCATCAAAAATATAGGGTATTTGATTATGGATATATTCTAATAATTGTGACTGATAAATTTGATCGTTATTGATGGATGAATGGATTCCAATCACCAGATCTCTTTCAGGGTAAACTCCAATATATTGACCTGCATATCCAATTGCCATGTACCCTTCTCCTGGAGGTAGCCACCATAAATAT
>JABHHG010000115.1 GCA_018671635.1 Fidelibacterota bacterium
AGGAGGCTCATGATAAGATGGGTTGAGGTCATGGTCAAAATTATTGGTTTATATAGATGCAAATCAAGGAGGAATGCGCAAAACCCTTGTAAATTATCCGCCTGTTCGAAAGCTGAATTAGGGAACATCATGCGTAAAAAAATTATACTTATCACAGGGGCCAATGGCGAAATTGGTCACGGACTTATTAATGCACTCCACGCCAAAGGCTTGGATAATATTTTGGCATTAGACTTACATCCCATTTCTGAAGAGATTGAAAATAAAATTTTAAAGGGGGTGATGGGCAATATTTTAGATAAAAATCTATTGGAGCAAATCAATAGTGAATATGAAATATCTGCCATTTACCATTTAGCTGCATTATTGAGTACGCGGGCAGAATTTTCACCGCAAATGGCCCATGAAGTGAATGTTACGGGAACCTTAAATTTATTGACATTGGCAGTTGATCAAGCCAAAAGTCAGGATGAAACGGTGAAGTTTTTCTTTCCTAGTTCAATTGCGGTTTATGGTATGGGACAACGTAAAGATGCCGTTGGCGCAATTAATGAAAATGAATATTGCCAACCAGAATCCATGTATGGATGTAATAAGCTATACTGTGAAAATTTAGGAATTTATCATGCCAATTATTATCATCGTCTGGCTGATGATTTTAAACCCGGTCATATAGATTTTAGATCCATTCGTTTCCCTGGAATCATTAGTGTCAAGACGGTACCTACTGGGGGCACCAGTGATTTTTTACCCGAAATGATTCATGCTGCCGCACAAAATATCCAATATAATTGTTTCGTTCAAAATGACACCCGAATGCCATTTATGGTCATGCCCGATGCAGTACTGGCCATCCTCAATTTAATGAATTCCGATAAATCTCGACTCTCTCAACATGTGTATAATATTGCTTCATTTAATCCAAGTGCGGGTGAGTTCGCAGAGAAAGTGAAGGGTTACTTTCCCCATGCTGAGATTGGTAATTCAGTAAATGGTAAACGTCAAGGTATCGTAGATAGTTGGCCCGCCAATGTTGATGATTCAGCAGCACGTTCGGATTGGAATTGGTCGCCCAAATTTGATTTAAATTCAGCATTCGAAGATTATTTAATTCCACAAATAACCAAAAGATACGAGAAATAAATGGATACAATTACTCAACGATTAGCCACAGAATTAGCAGAAATTAAATCTGCGGGACTCTATAAAGATGAGCGGATAATTGATTCTCAACAGTCTGCAGAAATCGCCGTTAATAATGAGAATGTTTTGAATTTTTGTGCCAATAATTATTTGGGTTTATCCAATGATGGGCGATTGATTAAAGCGGCACAAGATGGATTAAAAGAGTGGGGATTCGGCCTCAGCTCTGTGCGCTTTATTTGCGGTACACAGTCCATTCACAAAATATTGGAGGAGAAGTTATCCACATTTCTTCAGATGGATGATACCATATTATATACCTCCTGTTTTGATGCTAATGGTGGATTATTTGAAACTATACTTGGGCCAGAAGATACCATTATTTCAGATGCGTTAAATCATGCATCTATTATTGATGGAGTACGATTATGCAAAGCCCAACGGCATCGATATTCTAATTCTAATATGGGGCAGTTAGAGAAAATCCTTCAAAGCACGCAAGATGCCCGAACTCGCCTCATTACCACTGATGGTATATTCTCAATGGATGGATTTGTAGCAAAATTAGAACAAATTTGTGCCCTTGCTGAAAAGTATAATGCATTGGTTCATGTAGATGATTCTCATGCTACCGGATTTTTTGGACCCACGGGTCGTGGCTCAATTGAGCATTGTGATGTAATGGGAAGAATTGATATTGTTACCTCAACATTAGGTAAAGCTCTTGGCGGTGCTTCTGGTGGATTTACTTCGGGACGGCAAGAAATTATTGATATGTTACGTCAGCGATCTCGCCCCTATTTATTTAGCAATACGGTGGCGCCGGCTATTGTAACTGCATCTATTACCGTGCTTGACATTATTTCACAAACTACTGAGCTACGTGATAAAGTTGAAGAAAATACCGCCTATTTTAGATCAGAAATGACAGGCGCTGGATTTGAGATAAAAGAAGGGGTTCATCCAATCGTACCCATTATGTTGAAAGATGCAAAATTATCTCAAGATATTGCACGTGATATGTTGGCAGAAGGTATTTATGTCATCGGTTTTTTCTTCCCCGTGGTACCCAAAGGGGAGGCTCGAATTAGAGTCCAAATTAGTGCGGGTCATTCTCGTGAACAGTTAGACCAAGCTATTCAAGCATTTGTTAAAGTGGGGAAGAAACACAAGGTAATTTGAAGTTAGAAATTAGACGGTTAGAGAAAACATAAAAAATCATATTTTGTCATACTGAACCCTTCAATACTTCAGGGCAGGCTCAAGTGAAGTATCTCCATTTAGTGTTTAAGACAAACTATTGATATTTTTCGATAAACCTCAGAATGATATGCTTTTAGGCGTGGGGACCACCACGCCCCAACAAATACTAAAACCTGAAACCTAAAACCTTCTTAGTGTTCTTTGTGAGCTAAGTGTTTGGTTCTTCACTAAAATCTTTTACGAAACGTAACACCATTAACAAAGCCCGCAGATATTAAATTTCGACTGGCAAGGTCAATGGTCCAGTTTTTCAAATTGAATTGAAATCCAAAAGCAAGACTGCTGAGTTCAAAACCATTATTATATAATCCACTATCGCTGAATCGAAGTATCAATCCATCACGGGGATAAAACTCCATCCCAGTAATGAGAGTAGAACCATCAATATTTTCTTCCATCACTATATCTGAAAAAATGAGTGCGGGAAGATGTTTGGGCTTCATGAATCCTGAAAATTGAAATTGATACGGAATTTCTTCAGTAGCATCCTCATAATGGTCAATTTGGAAGCCTAAATTTCTGAGGGTAAGTCCAAATCCAATTTGTTTTTCTGTGATTTCAGTTCGAACACCAGCGGAGAACAATAATGATTGAGCCATACTTTTTTCAATTATACTCAATGTGTATGAAAGTGAGGCTCCACCCGAAATTATTTGAAATAGATTCCCTTTTAGCCCCCCATTAATCATGAGATCATTGGCATAAAAAATTTCATTGGTAATGCCATCTTTTAAGGTTCCAAAATTTAAATTTGAAATGGATGTAAAATATATAATTTCATTTTTGGGATAAATCATGTGGAGTGATAATAATGAAATTCCAGTGGGCAATAATTGCGTATGGAAATTTAGACCTTTTTCCGTAGCAACAATACTTGCGGGATTCAATGAAATTTGCTCTGATTTAATGGCACTTCCACCTCCAGAAAAAGATAAGTCTCTACTGGTGATGGGCATGGAATTAAGGGGGTATTGTGATTGCATCCAACATATAGAAATCATGCAACAAGCCAGAATTAATTTACACATTTTCGTCGCCCTGCTCCCAGTCCACTTGTTCTAATAATTCTTCTGTTTCCCATGCATCAAGAATACGTTTATTGCGTCGTCGCTTGTATAAAAATCCACCCACCAGAATGAATGGTAGAATGACGAAAATAGACTTTGATGCGTTGGCCAAGAACATCCAATTGTAATTATCTTCCATAAAAATTTCCATAAAAATTTGCACATCAATTCGCTCATCACCGGTGATTTTTTCGATGGCATCCCAGAATGTTTGATTATTTTGCATCGTTTCAATAATGGATGTATGAATTTTTTCCCCGTAGAAATATTCCATAGCATATACCATGGCGGCAGATTGTGCATAGGCCAATGTGGCATTAGATTTCCGCACACGGTTGAAACCTTCTAAATCATTGAAGTAAAATAATTGATTTTTCCATTTGGCTTTTGAAATCTCTAACCGATGCCTCATCGAAAATTCATCAGCCTGTCGCATGGCCATTCCCTCTTTATACCAAGATGGAATACTATAAGATTGCTTTACGCGATTCAAATATATATGATTCAATTCATGACTTATTACTTTTAATAAACGTGAAAAGGTAATGCCTGAAACATGGGGTGCTTGAATTATTATGCGATCTGGATTTCGCTTGGCCACTGCAATTCCCCATTCGGGAACGGGGCCTTTGGCTTGGCGGTAAAAATCTTTCTCACTATATGTGATGTACAAAGAAAATGGACGAATGATTACGGCACCCCAATCGTCCACCATTGCTTGGGTATCGCTCATAATTTTTTCATGGATAGCATCAATTCTATCAATAGTACCACCATATATTTCAATATTACATGGCCCCCAAATCGTATTGATTTCTTCTGCCCATATTGGAGAAAATATCAGTAATAATATGAATAATTTATTCATCATAACATTGATACCGGATCCATGTCTATTTGAACCCGAACGCCTTTAAATTCTCTTTCGAAAATATTTACCCCTAATTTTTTATGGATAAATGTATGAATACCGGATGCAGAATTCTGTGTTGATTTAATAATCATATGATAGCGCCAGTGTTCCCGAATTTTTTCAATGGGGGCAGGGGTAGGTCCCAAAACATCATAAATTTTATTATCTGATTTTAATTTAGCCCCAACTTGTGATGCGACACTGAGAACATTATGCTGATTTTTTCCCGAAATAAGAATTCGAGCCAATCGAGAAAATGGAGGGTATTTCAATTCTTGGCGTTGAGAGAGGGCAATATTATAAAATTTCTTAATATCTAATTGTGCTGCCACTTGAATAAAGGGGTCTTCAGGATTCCACGTTTGGATGATAGCTTCACCGGGTTTAGCATGACGGCCTGATCGACCACAGACTTGATACAAAAGTTGAAAGGTTCGTTCTCCTGCTCGAAAGTCAGGAAGGAATAATCCAGAATCAGCATTAATTACCCCCACCAATGTTACATCGGGGAAATCTAAGCCTTTGGCAATCATTTGAGTACCCAATAAAATATCGGCTTCACCATCTTCAAATTGTTTTAATAATTTTTGATGCGCACCACGAGTTTGTACCGTATCTACATCCATCCGAATAATTCGTGCCTTTGGGAATTGTTTTTGGACCACATCTTCAACTTTTTGAGTTCCAGATCCTTTTAATTCAACATTTTCACTTTTACATTCGGCGCAATTACTAACAGCATCCATCTCAAATTTACAATAATGGCAAACCAACTTATGATGGGTACGATGATAGGTTAAACTCACGGCACAATGTTTACAAGAAGTTATACATCCACAATCATCACATTGCTGAATGAGTGAAAATCCCCGTCGATTTTGCAGTAAAATTATCTGTTCATTCTTGGTTAATCTTTTTTGAATGGCTTCACATAGTGCATCACTGAGCATGGCTATCTCTTCGCCAAAAATAGCAGAGGCTTTCATATCTACTAATTTAACGGTGGGGTAAAGGGCATCACCAAAACGTTGTGAAAGATTGAGTAAATGGAGCTTATTGTTTAGGGTGTTAAAATAGGATTCTAAACTGGGCGTGGCACTGGTAAGCAATACGGTGGCATTGGCATGGCGACCTCGAATGAGGGCAACATCTCGGGCATGATAGCGAGGTGCAGGCGCCTCTTGTTTATATGTGGCCTCTTGCTCTTCATCAACAATAATGAGTCCAAGATTATCTAATGGTGCAAATAGAGCAGAACGTGCCCCAACAACTACAGAGTACGCACCTATTTTTAATTGTTGCCATGTCCACCCTTTTTCGGCTTTCGTCATTTTACTATGCCATAGTGCAACACGTGCCCCAAAGGCTCGGCGAAATCGTTTTGCCACTTGTGGGGTAAGGCTAATTTCGGGTACCAATACTAACACCGAACGACCTTGCGATACGGCATCTTGTGCCAACTTTAAATAGACTTCCGTTTTGCCACTCCCCGTAACGCCATGTAATAAATAGGGTTTAAATTTTTCTGTTTTTAGTGATTTTTGGATGGGTTCATATACAGCTTGTTGAGCTTTTGATAGTTCAATTTCCATGGGTGAGCCTGGCGCCATAATATCAAATGGATCATAAATTTTTGCTTGATCAATGGTGGATACCCACTTATTTTTTTCTAATGCGTTACAAATCGGATGAGGTGAGGTTATTATATTAGATAAGGATGCCACTTGAATTGGTTCTTCAACTTGTGAGAGCGCTTTCAAAAATTCAAATTGAGCGGGCGCATTTTTGGTCCAGGTTTGTAATACCTCATGACCCTCAGTGGTAATGGATACATATTTTACTAATTTAGGTGAGTATGGACTCATAAAGCTATGGGGGATTGCCGCCTTCAATACTTGTCCCAATGGGGTAATATAATATTTAGACATCCATTCTAAAGTTTGCCATAACTCTTTGGGTAGGTTTAGTTCAGCTTCATGGATGCCAGAAATATCTTTTATTTTTCCTGAGTATGATGCGGATTTTTCAACGGCTACTACATAGCCAGTCAATTTTCGTTTACCCATGGTGGTATGCACACAGGTGCCTTTAGTAATTTGTTTTTGGAATTCTACCGGCACAGAATAGGTGAAGGTCTGAAAACTTGAAATGGGAAATGTAACGCGCGCGAACATAGGGAAATTTAGGGGCAATTGATAATGGTAAATTATAAATTGTTAATGATGTTTGTGGGGTTTACCACGGGGTCACAGAAACACTAAATCATATTAATTTAGGTAGTCGAGTACTTAAACCCCTACCGCAATCAATAACCCACCTATAATAACAAGTATGTATCCAACCTTGGAAGTTCCTTCAAGTCTATCATAAATTTTTCAAAACTCTCAGCATCATTTGGTTCTGAATACAAATTTGAAAGTAATACACCTGCACCTAAAGCGATAAAAAATCCCCCAATACGACCTCGACTTTCTTTTGGCATATCAAATTCTGTCAATACTTTTGGTTGATATGTATCAATAGAACAATCTAATTGATCAGGAATTTTAAATTCGTTGTTAATGGAAACTAAGTTATCACAACCGATATACTTGGTTTTATTGAATTTATCTTTGACAATAGTTTTTCTATCAAGAACCCCCAAAAAGACTCCGTTCATCTCTTTTTCGAAAGTACCGGTAATATCCTGAACTATATAAACTAAAGATATATTTTCATTAATATGAGAATTGGGTGGGGTTATAACTATTGTGCCATCATCTAAGATTAGACTACTCACATCATCAATCGATATTAAACTATAGTTAACTGCGCTATCTTCTGCTGTATGATAATGAACATAACCATTTTCGTCAATACTTTCAAAAGTAATTTTAAATGCTTTCCCATTCGGGACAGAAACCCGCCCCTTACTAGAATATTTAATAATTTTCCATTCTGTATTCTATACTTCTTTGCGGGAAATAAATTTATTTAGGGTAATAAAAAAGCCCCTGAAAACAGAGGCTTTCAAAAGGATAGAAAAAAGTGATTACGCTTTGGCGGCCACTTTAATCTTAATTCGGCCTGAAAAACCGCCACCCAGTTTAACCACCACATAGTGATTACCCACAGATTTAATGGCTTCTTCCATTTCGATTTCTTTACGATCTACAGTATAGCCTTTTTCAGCAATGGCTTCTGCAATCATAATATTGGTAACCGACCCAAATAGTTTTTCATCTTCACCAGCTTTTAACTCAAACTTTAAGGTAAGTTTGTTTAAGCGTTCAGCCAATGCTTCAAGATTTGTACGTGTTCGTGCGTCTTTACGGTCTTGAGTTTCGATGTTCTTTTTAATAGCCTCAATATTGTTCTTAGTGGCCATAGTTGCCATTCCCTGAGGAATTAGATAATTACGTGCAAAACCAGGTTTAACCGTGATAATTTCCCCCGCTTTACCTAAAGTTTCTACATCTTGATTTAGAATAATTTGCATTTTTCAAGTCTCCTATGCTTTACGTGGGTCTATAGCGTATGGAAAAAGTGCAATATTTCGTGCACGTTTCACTGCATTCGTAAGACGACGTTGATGTTTTGCACATACGCCGGTTACATGCCCAGGAATGATTTTACCCGTTTCAGTTAGAAACTTACGAAGGTACTTATACTCTTTATAGTCGATTGCAATTTTGTTGTTTTCACAGAAAACACAAACTTTACGATTAGATATAAACGCCATTTTATTCCTCTACTTTCTCTTCAGCAGCAACTTCTGCTTCAGCTGGTGCGTCTTCGGCAACCGTTTCTTCTTTAGTTTCTTCAACAGGAGTCTCTTCAGCCACTACTTCCTCAGCAGGAGCCTCTTCAACAGCAACTTCCTCTGTAGATGCTTCTTCAACTACTTCTACAACAGGTTTTTCTTCAACTCGAGGTGCGCGAGAAGTTTTGGCTTCTTTCCCTGCAATCTGAGTATCTAAATCTTCAGTTTGCTCACGGATTCCCGCTTCTTCAATCTTAACGGTCATATATGAAAGAATGCTGGGGTTATGTTCCATTTCAACATTGAAGTTATTATTCTTCATGCCATCAGATTTAAATTGAAGCAATATGTATGTACCATACTTTTGCTTGTCAATAAAATAGCCTAATTTTTTCTTTCCCCAAATTTCAGTGGCAACTACTTCACCGCCATTGTCCTTCAGAAATTTTTCAACTGTTAATACAATGTCCTTAAGTCTTCCCGCTTCTAAAGCAGAGTGAACAATGTATAATGTTTCATAGTAATTCATGTATAACTCCTAACCTAAGATTATCCTGCAACCGCGATGAGCGGCGCAATAACCAATGATACAACTGACATTAATTTAATTAATATATTTAAAGATGGTCCTGAAGTATCCTTAAATGGATCACCTACAGTATCACCCACAACAGCTGCTTTGTGAGCGTCAGAACCTTTTTTAAGTATTTCACCATCAATTTCCAAACCTTCTTCAATCATTTTTTTTGCATTGTCCCATGCACCACCTGCATTAGACTGGAAAATTGCCATGAGAACACCGCAAACGGTAACCCCTGCAAGTAGTCCACCCAAAATTTCGGGGCCTTGTGTACTTCCAAATAACTTAGGAGTAAACCCAACAATTACAGGAGTTGTAATAGCTAATAAGCCTGGCATGACCATTTCTTTAATGGCAGATTGAGTAGAGATTTCTACGCAACGACCATGGTCTGCTTTCGTTAATCCTAATTCGTAAACGGCTTTGTCATCATCAGACCATGTGGAAGAATCACCTTTGGCCAATACTGAAAGGGCTGCCTTCAATTCTGGTATATCTCTAAATTGACGACGAACTTCTTCAATCATTGCCATGGCTGCACGTCCAACTGCACTCATTGCCATTGAAGAAAATAAGAATGGTAACATTCCACCCACAAATAAACCGGCCATTACCATTGGATTTGAAATATCGATACTGTTAATTCCACTCTTCACCATGAATGCGGCGAACAATGCCAATGCAGTTAGGGCTGCAGACCCAATTGCAAAACCTTTACCAATGGCAGCAGTTGTATTGCCAACAGCATCAAGCTTATCTGTTCGTTCGCGGACTTCTTCGGGTAATTCTGCCATTTCAGCTATTCCACCGGCATTATCAGAAATAGGTCCGTATGCATCAACAGCCAATTGAATGCCTGTATTTGCTAACATCCCTAAGGCTGCCATTGCGATACCATAAAGGCCTGCAAAATGATGCGCACCCATAATAGCGGCTGCGATAATTAATGTAGGAATTGCAGTAGATTGCATTCCAATTGCTAAACCAGCAATAATGTTGGTGGCGGGGCCAGTTAATGATTGTTTTGTAATAGACAATACTGGAGAAGTTCCCGTACCCGTGTAATGTTCTGTGATCATGCCGATACCCAAACCAGAAACAAGTCCAATTACAGTTGCGTAGAAAACACCCATACTGGTGAAAGCAACACCGCCTTGAATAAAGTCTGCGGGTAAAAATTCTTGAATCAAAAAGTAAATAGCGGCTATCATAATAAAGGCACTACCAAATTCACCCCTATTTAATGCTTTTTGTGGATCACCACCTTCTTTAACTGAAACCATGAATGTTCCAATAATAGAAACGATGATTCCTGATGCAGCAATATAAAGGGGAAGCAAAACGAATTCATTACCCAGCACAGCACCCAATACCATTGAACCAATAATAGAGCCCACAAAAGATTCAAATAAGTCAGCACCCATACCAGCAACATCACCTACATTATCACCCACATTATCCGCAATGGTTGCAGGGTTTAATGGATGATCTTCAGGAATTCCTGCTTCAACCTTTCCTACAAGGTCAGCGCCTACATCTGCAGCTTTAGTATAAATTCCGCCACCCACACGTGCAAACAATGCAATTGATGACGCACCTAGTGAAAATCCAGATAATACATTTAATGTAACATCCATACTTTCAAAGTGAGATGAATAAAATATGAATAGACCACCCAAGCCAAGTACGCCTAAACCTACAACACTGAGTCCCATTACAGAACCACCAGTGAATGCAACATTCAATGCTTGAGCAAGGCTTGTACGTGCAGCATTTGTAGTACGATTGTTAGCTTTTGTTGCAACTTTCATCCCCAAAAATCCAGCAAATGCAGACGCAAAAGCACCTACAATAAATGATAAGGCAATCAATGGACTTGAATCAGCCTTACCTGAATTTGCAATACTAAGTAGTACAGCCACTGCAATTACAAAAATAGCCAATACACGATATTCGGCTTTTAAAAATGCCATTGCACCATCAGCAATACTGGCACCAATTTGTTTCATACGTGCAGTGCCTTCATCTTGTGCAGTAATCCAACTGGTTTTCCATAATGCGTAAAGCATGGCTAAAAGACCCGCACCGATTACAAGATATAAATTATTCATTTAGTTCTATTCCTTATTATTAATTGAATTTGTTCATTGCCTCAACAATACCATTTTCTAGAAAAAACTCTAGGGCATCACAGGCGTGGTTAATTACAATTTTAACTTCATCATTATTCTTCTCAGGAAAAGGCTTAAGCACATATTTTTCAGCGGGGCGCATATGTTCTTCTGTTGCGATACCCAATCTCAATCTGTTATAATTTTCAGATTTAAGATGATAAATAATAGACTCAACTCCTCTATGTCCGCCAGTACCTCCAGTAGGTCTCAATCGAATAGTTCCTAATGGGAGGTCAATGTCATCGTATGCAACAATCACATCTTCAGTTGAAACATCAAAATATCTGCAAATTTCTCCCACTGCTATACCACTATTGTTCATATAGGTGGTGGGCTTTGCGAAAATTATGTTTCCACTTTTAGCGTAAAGGTAGTCTCCTTTACCTGATTTATATTTCAAAGATCTATTTTGGATTAACTGGTCAACAACCCAGAATCCAAAATTATGTTTGGTTTTAGCATATCCCGTTCCAGGATTACCAAGACCAACTACAAGCGTCATTACTCGCTGTCCGTTGATTCCCCAGAATCACCAGAAGCATCACCACCTGCAGGTGCTTCACCACCTTCTTCATCCATGAAGAGGTCTTTATCTTCTTCTTCAACTACAGGCTCTTCTTCACGCATAGCATGTGTTACCGATGCAACTACTGAGTCAGGGCTACTCATTAACTCGTGCTTATCATCTAATTTGATGTGACTCACTTGCATACTATCACCAATTGAAAGCGCAGAAATATCAACGTCTATAGAACCTATAATATCCATCGGAAAACATGATATTTCAATTTCTGATGTGGGAGAATTTAATACACCACCTTCTTCTTTAACCCCAATAGCATCACCCGTTAAATGAATAGAAACCTTAACGGTAATTTTCTCATCCATCTTAACACCATACAAATCAATATGAAGAATATCGTCTGTTACTGGATGATATTGAACTGATTTGAAAACAACATTTTTTTTCTCAGCTCCAACACTAATGTTGAAAATATGTGCACCGGATTTTTGTGCTTCAAAAAGTTCTTTTTGATCGATTGAGAAAGAAATACTTTCCTTAGAATTGTGTGAGTAATAAACTCCAGGAATTCCACCATCACGGCGGACCTGTTTACTGGCTTTTTTACCAGAACCTTCACGTTTATTTACTTCTAATTTAAATTCTTTAACTGCCATTTTTATTACTCCTATACCTAAAAATCGAACATAGAACTTAATGAAGTCCCATCTACGATACGTTTAATAGACTCACCGAATACTTCGGATACAGAGATTACCTCTAATTTTTCAAATTTTGTTTTATCACCCAATTCTATTGTGTTGCAAACAATCACTTTTGAGATGGGCGATTCTGATAATCTCTCAATTGATGGCCCAGACAAAACAGGATGAGTAGCCACAGCTGTAACTGATAATGCTCCTTCATCCATAGCCGTTTGCGCCGCATTACAAATAGTTCCAGCAGTATCAATCATGTCATCAATGATTAATACATGCTTGTCTTTCAAATCACCCACTAAATTTGCAACTTCTGCCATATTGGGCTTGGGTCGGCGTTTGTCAATTAATGCAAATCCTACATGAAGTTTTTTCGCATAAGATTGACTCATTTTTGCACTGCCCACATCAGGCGCTAACACCACACCATTTTCTTCATTCAAATTTAGCGAACGAAGTTTATCGAGTAATGCAATGCGAGAATACAGGTGATCAAATGGCACATTTGCAAATCCTTGAATTTGGGGTGAATGAAGATCCATTGTAATAATTCTATCCACACCACCTGCAGTAATGAGATCCATCATTAGTCGGGAAGAAATAGGCACACGAGCCCTATCTTTTCTATCTTGACGACCATACCCAAAATAGGGAATCACTGCCACAATACTTTTTGCTGATGCACGACGCGCAGCATCCAACATCAACAGAAGTTCTAATATATTATCAGCGGGTGGATTAGTGGATTGAATGATGAAAACATCTTCATTTCTGATATTCTCTTCAAATGCAACACTGAGCTCACCGTCGCTAAATTCTTTTATATCAAGAGCACCCAAAGGCATATCTAAATAATTAGAGATACTTTCAGCTAATGCTAAATTTGATCTTCCGCTAAATAACTTCATTGCTGGGGGATGGGGAGTCGAACCCCAATACTCGGCACCAAAAACCGATGTCCTACCATTGAACGATCCCCCAATGGATTTTTTAATAATTTTGCTGGGGCTTGTGGAGTCGAACTACCAACCGCCTGATTAACAGTCAGGTGCAACTGCCAATTGTGCTACGCCCCAATAGCGTAATCGATATATCCAGATAGAATTATATAATATGAGGGAAAGTGATGAAGGATTGGCATTGTGTGAACTGCTCAGAAGATTTCTGGAGTAATTCACGGTTATCAAAGATGCCAAACACAGTCGAGCCACTTCCCGACATACCGGCGTAGATTGCTCCACAATCATACAATTGTGACTTAATCTCGTCGATTTCTGGATATGTTGATCGGATAACCCGTTCAAAATCATTTTCAAATAACTGCCAGTTAACTGGC
>JABHHG010000200.1 GCA_018671635.1 Fidelibacterota bacterium
AAAAAGTCTTTAGAGTTGTGGATAATCGAAAAGTGAAATAAATTCGATAATCTGAGATGGGGAGTGATTAGGTTCTGGGTGATAGCTTTTAGGAAAACCCCTTAAGACGTTTTTGTTTTTATCTAACATCTAACCTCTACTTTCTAATCTCTCTTTTCTATTACTTCCACTTTCTCTTTTTCCATATAATATAAACATTGTATATTGGGGCATTAAATTTTTTATGTCTCATGTATTTTATTTTATTATTACTATTATCATTTCTTCAGTCCGCTTTTGAATTACCCTCAAAAGTAAATTGCCTATTTCCACATTCCACCCAAGAAAATCGTGAAATTTCATTCACCACCTACAGACCCTTTGGGCAGTCATATTTACATACATCTCAACTACAGTTCTCTACAAAAATTAAAAACTATACATTGTCATCTGATTTATTTTATATGGGTGATTCACTGTATTCTGAATTATCCACCTCACATTGGGTGGGTATAAAATGGACAGCCAAAGCTATTATCAAATTTGGGATTTCTTATCATGAATTAGATATTATTGATTTAGATAAAATCACCACGTTTACAAATTCATTTAACATAAATCTGAAAATTTCACAATCATCAAATATCTCTATTTTGGGTGGTCATCTTTATCAATCTAACACAGATTTAGAATTACCACAATCTTTTGCAATTCAGTATTTATGGCAAAATTCTCAACATGCCAACTATAATTACCATATCAAAAAAGAGGTGGGATTCCCCAGCGAACATAATCTATTCTCTACCTATCCATTATTAGAAGATAAATTCTATATTCGAATCGGCTATCTCAGTGGTTCCTCAGAAATATTTTTTTCAAGCATACTACGATTTACCAAACTATCTGCAGAACCATTTTTTCTATATCATCCTCAATTAGGGCAATCCCTTGGTATGCAAATCAACATATATTAACATTCTGCTTGCCATTGTAACATCGCAAGATATTGATCCCATAAACATTAGCTCTCAAAGTAATGAATATGCTATAGAAACTTTCAATTCTGGATTACGCATCCGTATAAAGCCGCAGCATGAATATGACAACTGGTATTTTAGGGGTGCGCTAATAAAGAATGATAATCAGTTTTTGTATCGGTTAGGACTCTCAGGAAATGAATCTGAAATTTCCCCTAATAAATTCACATATATAAAACCATACACTAATGGAAAATTCTATGTTGGAAATATTCGTCAATCTTTTGGACAGGGCTTAATATGGAGTAGTCCATACGGTCGGATGCGAAGTTTTTTATCGGTGTCATCACTGATCAAAGATCAATTTAAATTGAAGTCGGAGTTGTCGGGTCAATCCAAATTAGAAAATTGGTATATTGGAAATGCGGTAGAACTATTGAATTTGCAAACGCTTATCATTATGGATAAAAACCTACAGAGTATCTCACTAAAAAGTGGGCCTATTTCTATAAATTATACTGAAGCAAATGAATTTAAATCAACTTCAATGGCATGGAATAAAAAAATGGGATATTGTCAATATTACTGGCGAACTTGCAGAAAACAACAATCAATATGCTTTTATCAATAATTTAATATTTAGTCAATCCACATGGCCAACATGGTTACTGCGAATAATATTAATCCCACAAGATTGGAAAACTGTTGATGGCAAGACGGGAGCAGGGAAATCATCAAATGTAAATGGCGTATTGCTGCATGGAATCCATAAAACTAAACATCTAAAATTATCAGGATGGATCAATTATGAAACCACTCAGCAACAAATAGAGGGGAGTTTAATAGATGCAAAAACGGATTATATGTCTCAACTATCTTTGGGGAAATCCCCCCAGTTATTAAGTCGGTATCGGAAAATTGAAACCATAAGTCAGTCAAGTTCATTGGCTGAAAATGGACTCATCTCTTGGGATAACTTTTACGCTATTGATGAATGGTATAAATTTCAACTGAAATATATTTTTAAAGTAGAGTCGCAATTTCATTTCAAAAATGCTAATCAAACTGGATATTTATTCAATATAAATTATTCACAAAAAATTAATGAAAGATGGCAACTTTTTTGGGGTGGATATGTTTGCAATTTATGGGATGAGGGGAAATTTTATTTATATCAACAAGGGCTTGACGGTGAACTTCTCATCCAATTTATTTCTGAGAGCCAAACTAAGGTTTATCAAATTACAAAATGTAATATAAATCAAATTTTATCATTTTCTAATCGTGTTGAATTTTCCAGAATTCCATCCAGGCATAAAAATACCCACTTCTTTTTTGTGTTGCAGTTGGATATTGTATTCTGAGCATTAAACCCTTTAAATTTATCCCTTCATGAGAAACCCCATTTACCTATTTATTGCAATATTCACACTCTGTTTTCTTAACG
>JABHHG010000084.1 GCA_018671635.1 Fidelibacterota bacterium
AGGAGGTGTAGTCATTGAAAGTGTTGAGGCCCTTGCAGCACATCGCTGTAAAATTGTTGAGATGTTTCATATTCCCATTAGTCAAAATCTATTAGCATTGCATGATGTATTTTTAGGGGATATTACTGAAATTCACTCCCACCAACAAGCATTGCGACAATGTCGAAATTATCTATCTGAACATTTTTGGACACGACCACTTAATGAGGCAGATGATACGGCTGAAGCTGCACGACGATTAAGTGAAGGTAAGTTGCCTAAAACGGCTGGCGTCATTGGAAACAAAAACTGTACAGAGCTTTATGGCTTAAAAATCATAGAAGAAGACATCCATGATTTGAAAAATAATCTCACCTTATTTTTAGGTATTGAGGCATTATAGATGAGTAAGATTGGAATTATTGGATTCGGTCGATTTGGGAAAGTTCTTGCTCAAATTTTATCATCAACATATAATATTGTCATTCATGACCTTCAATATGAAGGTAAAGAATTTCCTCATAAAACATTAGAAGAAATTGTAAAATGTGAAATTGTTTTTATTGCAGTTCCTATTCGAGAGTTTGAGAACACTGTAAAATCAGCGTCTCAATTTAACTTGCAAAATACAACTATAATTGATGTATGCTCTGTTAAGCTACATCCAGTTCAAGTAATGGAGAAATTTTTACCTGAAAATGTAGGTATCATCGCAACACATCCTATGTTCGGACCCGATTCATATAGTCCATTTAGAGAATTGAAAATGGTAATGCACCCTGTTCGGGATATTTATAATCAATACGATAAATTAAAACAGACTTTTGAAAATCAGTCTATTTCAATTGTTGAGATGACGCCTGATGATCATGATAAGGATGCTGCAATGAGTCAAGGGATTACCCATTTTATTGGGCGTGTCCTCAGTGAATCAGGTATTTCATCCACAAAAATTAACACATTAGGATTTAATGAGTTGTTAGGCGTGATCGAGCAGACTTGCAATGATAGTTGGGATTTATTCAAAGATTTGCAGAATTATAATCCTTATACAGACGAAATGATTCAAAAATTAGAAGAAGGTATTGAATCGGTCCGTGATCAAATTGGAGAAAAAGGGTAATGCCCATTCGCGGAATTATACATTTACCGGGTGATAAATCTATATCACATAGAGCGTTAATGCTTGCCGCATTGAGTGATGGTGAATGTATTATTCACAACTTATCCACAGGTGAAGATGTAGAATCTACACGAAATTGCCTGCAAGATTGTGGTATTGAAAGTAGAAAAGAAAAGAGTATTGTTTATATCATGGGCGGGGATTTTAAATCCCCAATATCACCATTAGATTGTGGAAATTCGGGAACGACTACTCGTCTGCTATCAGGCTTGTTATCTGGTCAGGAAATGGATGTCCAACTGATGGGGGATGAGTCTCTTTCTGCTCGACCTATGGGGAGAATTATATTACCGCTTACCAAGATGGGCGCAGAAATTTCGTGCAATGATTGTAAACTCCCACTTTCAATTTCGTCTAAGTCATTAAATGGAATTGAGTACACCCTTCCGGTTGCCAGTGCTCAGGTAAAATCAAGTATTATGTTTGCTGCTTTAGGGGCGATGGGTAAAACAAAAATTGTTGAGCCAGTAAAAACACGCGATCATTCTGAGATAATGTTAGAAAGTTTAGGTGTTGAAATTTCAGTGAATAAAAATGAGATTTTGGTTTCCCCATTAAAAGGTAAATTAAATTCATTTGAATTAACAATACCGGGAGATCCATCATCGGCTGCATTTTTTGCCACCGCCGCCGCCATGATACCCAATTCTGATTTGACTATAAAAAATATATCTGCAAACCCAACTCGTGTCGGTTTCTTCCATTCATTAGAGAAAATGGGCGGCGGTGTAATTTGGAAAAACCTCCATCATGAATGTGGTGAATTAGTGGGCGATGTACAAATATATTATCAACCCCTTCATGGGATTACCATTTCGAAGGATCAAGTTCCATCACTTATTGATGAGTTGCCAATTATTGCAGTTTTGGCAAGTACTGCAGATGGCCCGACTATTGTGGAGGGTGCAGAAGAATTAAGAGTGAAAGAAACAGATAGAATCCATGCAATATGTAAAAATCTTTCTGCCATGGGCGTAGAAGTTATTGAAAAGAAAGATGGCTTTATAATTAATACCCCAAATATATTGCAGAGTGCAAGTATTGAGTCATTCGGTGACCACCGTATTGCCATGGCATTTACCATCGCAGGTTTAAATGCAGGAATCTATAATCAAATTGACGATATGGATTGTGTGAACATATCATTTCCTGAATTCTTAGAAACTTTGAAATCCATTATTAAATGAAAAAGTTTGCCGTAATTGGAAACCCCATTGAACATAGTTTAAGTCCACTATTGCATAATTGGGTGTACGAACGTGTAAGTCTTGATGCGTCGTATTACAAAGTTCATGTGTCTAATTTGGAACTGGGTAATTATGTAGATAAGATTCGCAATGGTGAGTTAAATGGTATAAATGTGACCATCCCACACAAAACTGAAATAATGGACTATGTAGATGAAATAAATCCACGGGCAAAAACAATTGGCGCAATTAATGTTGTCATGTTTCAGAATGGTAAAATTATTG
Organism: Fidelibacterota bacterium; assembly: GCA_018671635.1. GTDB lineage: Bacteria > Fidelibacterota > Marinisomatia > SCGC-AAA003-L08 > D37C17 > JABHHG01. The sequence continues at coordinate 2,635 of JABHHG010000084.1, forward strand.
GAAATAATACCGATTGGTATGGGTTTGTATTGGCATTAAAAAATAATAAGATTGATGTGAAGCAAAAAGAGGTAATTTTACTCGGCGGGGGTGGTGTTTCAAAAGGGATCATTTTTGCGTTAAAGCAAC
>JABHHG010000226.1 GCA_018671635.1 Fidelibacterota bacterium
AGTTACGCATACTCTAAAATTGAAAGAACCGTTGATCTAAATTCTGATGGAATTATTTGGGATGAACAAGAGATCTATCCCGCAAAGTATGATAAGCCTCATTCCCTAAATGGATTATTTTCTTACGATATTAATAAAAAATACACGATGGGTCTAACTGCATCTTTTGGGTCTGGGCAAACATACACGCCTGTAATAGGTAAAGTTTATCAAACTAATGCTGAAGCATATGGAACTCTAGAAAATCCGTACTCTAATTTTGGAACAATTTTTGGTGCAAAAAATAGTTCCAGATATCCTAACTATTTTAGAATGGATGTTAGCATCGCAAGAAAAATGAAACTATTTGGAATAGATAGTGAATTAAAATTCCAAATTGTCAATCTCACTGATAATTTTAATGTATTATTATATAATTGGGATCATGAATCATCACCGTCTAAGGTGCAAGCATATAGTATGTTCCCGCGTATTATCACTTTCGGATGGGAGTTTAAATTGTGAAAAAAATAAAATCAATAATAATTATCAGTTTACTGTTTCTAACAAGCTGTGAGAAAGAATTACTAATAACCGAATTCTCTCAAGATTTTTCTAATTATACACCTGAACTTAGGATTGAAGCAATAATACTACCAACTGAAAATACTGCGCTTGTAAGAATAGATAGATCAGTTTTAATAACGGATATGTCTATGTATGACTGTATTGATAATGATTATGGAAAAATATCTGATGAGGAGTGTGAAGCTTTAGGCGGATATTGGCATGGTACTCCTGATTCAACAATAGCTAATTGTGGAGACTGGAACCCTCTAATCCACGATATTGGAATAGATGGTAAAATTGGGGATCCCAATGATGAAAATGAAAATTGTGGCGATTGTAGTTTTAATGATGATGCATGTCAAGAAAGCTGTCGAGAAGAAGATAGTATTGGTGAAAATAATGGTATTCCAGATTGTGGTGAACCTAATGTAGACAATTATAGTGAATTTTTACCAGATATCCATCAGAATGATTGTACAGTATCAATGACAAAAATAACTTTTGATGGAGATTCTCCAAATTCTCCAGAGACATGTAATTTTACTTTTGAAGCTGATGCTGGAGAGTTTTTTGATAGTCGATATACAGGAAGTGGTGGCGATAATACTGTTGATGATTTTATTACGGTTAATTATGGTGCATATGTACCAGATGAAAACTGTAGTACAGAAATGTTCACTTATGTATACGTGGATGAAACAATTAATACTAAACCGGAGTACACCTTTATAGCCGATTGCACTGAAAGTGGATTTGGTATAGTATCTTCACATAAACCAATTAATATTTCAGATCCCGTTGTATTTGTAGATACCATACAAAATAACCCGGCACAGAACCCTGAAAGCCAGGATGATATAGACGAATATCTAGATGAATTAGGAATCAAAAACTGCACAAATCATGAATGTCTAAATGCAAATTTAGCTAATAATGATTGGTATGAAGATTTAAATGAAAATGGGATTAGAGATGAAGATGAATTAGTATATTTCCCACGATACTCTCAATTTGCTTCAATTATATGGGCCACAATCTCACCAAATGTATATTTTCAAGCTACTCAATATATGTATGATTCTTCCATGTCTGAAAAACTATACCATGGGCACCCTGCGGTTGGCACTGATTTTTTTAACATTGTAAATGATGTATGTTTAATGGCTGAAACAATTGTAACTGACTTCTACGATGGTTATGGAAATAATGAATGGGATGGTGAGAGTGATGATGAAGAATCAAAAAATGAACCTGAAATATTTGCTGATGAAAATGGAAATGGTCAATATGATGAAGGTGAATTTTTTATCGATACGGGAGATGATATTGGTGATATAGATAGCTATTATTATGAAATTTCTACATTTTCAGAGAGCTATAAAAACTATTATTTCTATTCTCGATTATTACTAAATGATCCAGAAAGAACTAACTTGCGAGATGAAAATCTCAATCCAGTGATGGGATCGTTTGGATCAATTACAACTAATAAAATCGACTTTAAATTAATTGATTGTCTTGACTATCTATATGATGAGGATTCTTGCATAGATCCAACTAAAACTCATGGGGTATGCTCATGGCATCCAAACGTCATTATTGATGATTACGAAGGTAGTGCATGTCTCCCAATTAACTGGGATCTATAAACTGATTCTTATCTACTAATGAAATATTTCTTTTTAATCCTGTATACTTAGTTCTCTTAACTGCACTCTTTTTAAATAGAACTCGGAAATCTTCCTCAGTTAATTTTTCCCAATCCTCAAAACTTCTTTCATTAATATTCGATCGGGGCCGAAACGCTGGATCCTTTGTCACTTGTGAATATTTTTGACTCCATGGACATACTTCTTGGCAAATATCGCAACCATATATCCAATTATTTAATTTATCATGAAATTCTTCAGGAATATCTCCACGATGCTCAATTGTCAAATATGAAATACATTTGTTCGCATCCAACTGATAGGCATCCACCAAGGCATCTGTAGGACATTCATCAAGGCAAGCCGTACAAGAACCACACATATCATCTTGGTATGGTTTATCGTACTCTAACTCTTGATTCAGAATTAACACGCCCAAAAAAAGCCACGAACTATAATCACGTGTCAGTAAATTGGTATGTTTCCCAATCCAACCCAACCCTGCCCGTTGGGCCCATGCCTTCTCAGTTACAGGTGAGGTGTCAACACATGCAATTCCATCAAGGTTTTCATCAATTGATTTTAACTGGCCCAGTAAATGGTAAAGCTTCTTTTTGAGGAGGTCATGGTAGTCATCTCCCCATGCATAGTTTGAGAAACGTGCAATACCATCCTCTTTCGGGGAAAGTCCTGTGTAATAATTTAATCCAACTACAATTACAGATTTTGCTTGGGGATAATATTCAAAGATATTGGCACGTTCATCTTTTCTGCGGACCACCCAATCCATCGTGGCATGTCTGCCTTTGTCTATCCATGTTTGGAGATATTCATCATCTTGAGAATGATAGGCAGCAGGGGTAATACCTATTTTGGAGAACCCTAATTCGAGGGCTGAATTTTTTATTTTCTGACTAAGTTTATGGTGAGACACAGTGCATTACATATCTTTCAAAAGGTCTTTTGCTTCCTGTATATAGTTTAGGTCTTCAATTAAATTTTCGAAATTAGGCTCAGTATTAATAACTCTATTCAACAATTCTTTAGCCTTATTAACTTGCCCATCTTTATGTAAGGCTTGTGCCAAGTAATTTAATTGATTTAGTTCAGCATTCCCAGTTTCAACGGCTAAGGTTAAAAACTTAATAGCATCATCATTATCTGGCCAAGACAATAAAAATGGGATATATGGCGATTTAAAATGAACTGCTCCAAGTAAGTAATAACCGCCTCCATTTTTATAATTTGAGTCCATTTCAATAATCTTTTCAGCATGCTCCTTCATTTGATCCGCCACACCCTCTCGCGCTGCCGTCAAAATGCCATACACTTTTGCCCATCCACCTAAATTAGCTAAATACCAATATCTAAATTCAATGGAATCTGGATACTTATTTATATAATCTAATCCGAGTGACTTACCTTTATCAAAAAATGTTTTCTGTTCCTCAATATTAGTAGTAGCATACTCAGCTCTGTAATAATAAGATTTTAGTAAATATTCAATAGCCTCTTTCGATTCGGGATCATCTGATACTTCTACTTCAAAAATTCTGATAGCCTCATCAATACTTTTAGTTGAAGCCACTAATTCATCTCGACCTTGTTCTCTATTATCATAAAATAATTTTCCTTTTCCAAGATTGGATTGTGAAAAAATAAAAGATAATAAAATAATTAAAGTATATAGGGCTGAACGTTGCATCAAATCTCCTAGAATGATTCTGAATACATAATCTTAATCTCTCGATTTGTATATTCTACTTCTTTTGATTCTATTGTGGAATTTTTTCTAATATCATTGAAATTAATTTCTACCAATACATTAGGGACGACTGCCCACCGTAATGCAGCATTCACATAACCTTTACCCCTGCCAAATGTTAAATCTTCAAATTCATGATCATTATCATTTAGTGCAGCATCACATTCTAAAAGTAAAGAAAAACTTCTATTTAACTCTTTATCAAAACCAATGAAGAAATTAACATTATCATCCCCATCTAAATTTTCCCAGGTATTTTTACTGAAACCAAGATGAACACCTAAATTACCCATCATATTCCAATTTTTACTGGCTGTTATATAAAAACCCAAAGCCTTTTGTTCATATCTATCTATCTGAATAGTATCCTTAACTGTTTCTTGCCAGACACCTTTACCTTGAGTATTGAGACCCAGCACAATTGCTGGCCATTTTGTGGTTTCACTATATGCTCGATATTTAACAATAAAACCAGGTTGAGGATTATAATCAGGTTTTTGGTCACCAATCAAATTATGAATTCCATAGGCGAATCCAAATGTAAGATTATCAGTTAGGCCCACTGCCAATTTTGGGGTAACACCTCCATTTTTTGTCAAGATAGTTTCATAGGTATAAGACCCTTTCGGCAATGTACCCGCAGTAGGTATTGATACCAACTCCAATGGAGGATAGGGTTGTTCACTTTGAGCGAACATCAAACTTATCATCACCAATATAACTATTCTAATTCTCATCGTGCTTCCTCTTTAAATTTTTCGTCAGTGAGACTGCTAACAATATCTTGAAATACAATTCTACCAAACTTATCCTTCTCAACAATTCGATAGCTACCATCACCTTCTTCGTAGGAACATACAAATTCTCGAACAATTGAATCCATGCTACCCTTTCGCCAGACCTCGTTGATCAGATGGCCTTTTCCATCAAAAAAATATTCAATCGAGCCAATTTTATTTCCATTTAACGTCAAGAAATTTATTGATTCAATGATTGATTCTGGATTGAAATTTACTTCCGTCATGTGATCATAATGGCTTGGTAAAAAACCTGCTGAAAAAATAAACCCATAAAACTTTCTTGAATGTTCATTTTGACCGTATAACGTTTCTTGTACAACTCTACCCTCAACCCTTTCACGAACTGAAGCAAGTAAACCATTATTAAAATACTCAAAATCTCGTGAACGGATTAAACTATCAGAATTAGTAAACCAATTCATAGAAAGTACTTTATTATCAGAATCTCTAAAAACTTTCATAAACTCAAGTGATTTATCATCTTGAAAAATTAATTTTTCCCTAAGAAGCGCTTGTACATTTGTATAAAATAATTCCTCAAATTCATCATCATGAAAAATAACTAACTCACCAACATGAGGATTATTATAAAAGTGTACTTCTCGAAGTGTGAACAAATAATTTTTATACTGTTCAATACTTGATTTGTAAAATTTATATCGCTGTATATATTGACTCTTTAATGTAACGGCTTCTTTATAGAAAAGATCATTATCAATACCCGGTTGGTCAAGGGGTAATGGCCGATATCTATAATGAAATTCTGGGGGGATTGAGTGAAACTGAAAATGGTCTTTACCCAATTTTTCTTCGTACACATAAATAAATCGACGAAGCCTTAACTCCATCATCCCTAATCTAAATTCAATATCACTAATTTCTTCAAATATACTATGAGATATTGATCTATAAAATTGGTTTCGCTCCCAAACATCGTCAATTTCAAATCCAACTGCATCAAAATCTAGTAATTCTGCAACTGACAAATTTTGATTATACGGACTATCAAAAGACATTTCTAACTTTTGAGTTGAGAACTCAATTGCGAATGAAAATGAGATAATTGTAAAAATTATTATATGTTTTATAATGGTGGTCTTCATATTTCTCGTCAGAGATTCCATCTTTTCTTTAGCTTATTACTTATATTACAGGGATTTCAATAATCAATGCAAGCATTTAATGTATTACTTTAAGTGATTGGGTTAACTGATAAAAGTGAATTTGTAAGGTTAATTATCTAATATATCTGAAACAATTTGAACGATGTCTAAAATATTTATGACCAAATCATAATTCCTATCTGCACTACATAATTGAGATTGTGAAAACTCGATTCCACCTAAAATAGATTGAGTAATAGAAACTAAGTCTAATATATTCACTATGCCGTCAGTATTCACATCTCCATCACCAGCCATAGAGCAGCCTTCAGCAGAATTAGTAACCCCGGGTGTACCATAATCGCCGGATGGAAGTTGATTTGATGAGGCAGTCCAATTCTCGCCCAAACTATTATCATTTAGTGGTGAGTCCATTACCATACTTTTGCCTGATTCATCTGGGAATGATATGCCATTATCGTATGAAACTTGATCAATAATTATTCCAGATGGATGGGAAATAATAACTTCATCCCAACTATTACTGAGGAAGAAATCAGAATATTTATAATCAACAATTATGCCACCATTTTGTGCGAAATCATCATTAATTCCCAACACCATAAATTCTTGGGGTAATAAAAATAGCCCTCCACTCACATTAATGGTATGTGATTCACTTCCATCTTCATGGAGAATTAAACCATCTAAATTAATTACATCATCACCAATATTAGTGACTTCAATCCACTCACCATAAGTATCAGAAACAGCAGATGGATTCTGCATAATTTCATTAATAACCAATCCAGTGGGTATATCAATTTCATCTAATGAAAATGATAAAATCACAGGTCGATGATCTGAAAAATTATTCTGGAAATTAGTGTATCCAGTATAATCATCAATACGAATCGTTTTAATTAAACTACTTTCCATCTCATCAAACAACTGCTCAGAAACTGCGATATGATCAATAAAACTTGGCCAACTCGGATAAGAATCATAATAATCAATATTCGCAATTGATGCTGTAGCGAAAGCCACCGAATTACTATTGACCAATGGCCATAATGAATTACTACTCTCAGGGTCAGTAATTTCGTCATTGTAGTCCCCCAGAATAATAATATTATCATTGGGGTGGGAAACTACATATCCTTCTAAATCATCACAAGAGGCAAACCTTCGATTTCCATCTTCAGTTCCACCGCCAGCTTTTAGATGAACCACAATAATACTAAATGTACTGGAACTAAGTCCACAACCCCATTGCAATTCCACTTTAAATGGATATCTCCATGCAAACTCATATCCTGAACTGGGGAATAATGTACTCTGATTTAATATTTCTACTGCATCACGTCTTGCCCCAAGGGCCAATCCACTACCAGAACTCACAAATTCATAGGCTGGCAAACTATTTGCGAGTTGAACAAATGCATTTCCATCATTGATTTCTTGAAAGGCAATAATATCTGGTAATATATCAGCAATAGCTTCCTGAACATTATTTACCGTACTATTCGAATATGGAAATTCTTTCAAATTCCACGTCATAATTTCAACTCGATCCCATTGATTTTCAGTGGGGAAATTCCAGTTATTTTGAACCGCAGAAACGTTCAAAGTATCAGCAGGTGGGCATTCTTGTGAATAGAGTATGTTGAGTGCGAATCCAATCATACATGTGTATAACAATCGTTTATTAATCTTCATTATTATATGAATTTAAGGGATTTGGACATAATAAAAGTGTTACGAAATGTAAAACTACGGATTAGGAAACGATAGCAACACTGGTAAATGGTCAGAAATATAGGCATCATAAATTTCATATCCTCCCATATAGTCTCCCATTCTTATAGTTTGAACATGATAATTTGAACTTGGTTTAACTAACTCATTTGACACTAAAATATGATCTAGAAAACTCACCCACGGTTCTTTAGGATATGAGGCTTGACTCAGATCGTAAGAGATATTCTCTGTTACAAAATGGAATCGATCATCATCAAAAAATACATCAAATGAATGTTGGCCTGGTTCATCCTTAGTATCGTCATTCCAATCGCCCAATAAGATAATATTTGACTGAGTTTCAAAGGTTTCATCCACATAGTCATGTAACATTTTTACTGCATTTTTACGACGTTGTAATCCTGAATCACAACATTTCATATGGATGTTAATAATTGATAATGGAATTCCAGCATTTTCAGTCTTAATTAGAAGGTCTACCTGAAGGGGTGGCCTTCCTGCAAAATTATAATCATTATCAGAAAAAGGTTCATATTGACGAACAAAGTCGAATTGGTCCGATTTAAAAATGATGGCTAAATCCATAAATGAAGCCTGTTCAGAAACAATATAATTATATTGAGGCAAATAGGTCATCAATTTGCTAAACCAACCCACTCTTCGGAGCTCTTGAAATGCGATAATATCTACATCCATATCTGAAACAGCCTCAGCCAATGCTAAAATGGTTGAATCATTTGCATGTGGAAAAAACTCACAATTCCAGGTGAGAATTTCGATATTTTCATCCGTATCTAAATATGGGAAATCCCATTGATCTAATTGGAGCTCTCTGGGGGATGTGGTATTTTTCACATTGGTTGATCCGTGAGAATTATAAGATTTTATGGCATTTTCTAATTTTGATTGAATCCAATTTGCATCAGTACGGTCTGCCTCGAAATCGTCAGAAAGTAATGTTTGGCTTGCGCGACCATCCACCAATGTTTCATAGCCCATAAATAAATGAGTATTTTCATCAATCAATAATTTTATGTGAGAAAATTCTGTTCCATTTCCATAACCTTGTATTACATAGGTATGGCTATGTGGATCATACCAAGGTAACCAATACCCTTTTGAATTTCCACCTACAACAATGAAATCAACATCTTCAGCAAAATATGCCATTTCTATAGCATTGAGAGAAGTATTATTTTCATTTACCTCTCCATTATTAACTTTCTCTACTAACTTTTCATATTCTTCTTCACGATCCCATGGAACGCCAGAGCTAGTAAGTACAATCACAACTTCTGCACCCTCAGATTTCATTTCAGGTACCCATTTTCGCATGGTTGGGACTTCAAATGCTGCAGTAGTACCCATGCGATTTCCAGATAATACTATTTCAGAAATTTGAGAATTAACCACTCCCAGGATTCCCACCTTTACTCCACTTATTTCTTTAATGATATAGGGTTTAATTTCATCAAATTCTAATGGACAATTATCACATTCTAAATTTGAAAATAGAAATGGGAAATTAGATTGTAATGCCAGCGATTGTAAATTCTTAGCGCCCGAAATAAAATCATAGCTCCCTGGAACCATAGCATCATAGCCAATACGATTCATCCACTCAATCATACTTTGACCACTGTCAGCCATACCCAATGGATTCCCTTGAAAAATATTACCCCCATCCAAAAGAAGTAATCCCTCACCATTATTGATGGTTGAGTTTCTCAATTCATCTACATATTTTGAAAAGGCTGCTGCGCCAACTATTGTGGGTGGATATTGGGGATTCATAAAGGTAGCTTTTTGGGATGCAATCACTCCATGAATATCATTGGTGGTAAGTAAATTAATTTTTATGGGAGAAGATATGGCCCATGTAAACAGGAATATAAAGAGGATTCTATATTTCATTAAAATAAATATGAGATAGCTAAAAATAAATTTAATTGCGAGTCACGAATGATATCATATTCATTAGGGCGAACATCATTCTCTACAGGGAATAAATCCGCATGAGGGAAAGTAAACAATTCATAAGTTCCCGAAATATCTATACTGATATCCCCTATGTTTTTACCTGAACCAAATGTGAACATGGTAGTGGAAGGGAAGAAGGTTTTATCCCTTTCTGAAGTATAAACTAAGCCACCTCTTACAGGGGTACCCAGTTGAGTCATATACTCAAAACCAAATTTCCATTTATAAAAGTCATCATTATCCTCATCATCTATATAAGAAAACTGATCCACTTGAAAAGAAAAGGATAATGGGGTTAATTCAGTGGATTTTTGTGACCATGAAAAACTAAATAATTGGGGCTTGAAATATAGAGTAGAATCAACTACAATTGAAGAAAAGAGATTGCTATCAATAAAGTTTATTGAAAATTTATCTTCGAACAATAGAGAAATAGAATTTCGGGTACCAATATCTAATTGAAAATTTATACCATAAAATATCTCAGAGGTAGATGTCTCAAAAACCATCATAGCATCTGTATACTCAGATAAATTAGTCACATCACTATATAAAGAATCCACCGTTATTTCATGTGTAATTTTAAAGGGTTGAGTTGAACTAATTGAAAATCCAATGCTGGAACTAAGGTCTCCATTTAAGTTGAAATTGGCGCCAACCCCAACTGTTGAAGCCATAACAGTTCCATCTACATTGTAATTATGATATCCCACAATTGGATCTTTACTGGCATACTCTCCATCTTCTGGTCGATATGTCCCTCTTACTTCTTCAGAGTATCTATACGTAAAATGGGTTAATGGATAATGACTAAACCCCATACCAAGATTTTCAATAAATGGAATTTTTAATGACATGGTAGCACCACCAGAAACTAAAAAATTAGAAAACTCATTGGATACATAATCTCCATAAACTAATACCTCATCAAAACTATCTCTCATTGGCATACTCCATCTTTCGAAAGATGAGAAACG
>JABHHG010000132.1 GCA_018671635.1 Fidelibacterota bacterium
CACACACATATTTGTAATATCGTCTGACATGGCACAATCTAGTGTTATAGTTGGATTAGGACCAGTAGCCAATACATTATCAAGGTCGTTGATAGAATACCATTTCATTTGGTTTTGAAACCACACCGCCAATGCAGGAATAGATAAATTAGCATTGTCATCAGGATATGTATTGGTTCCATCTAATTGTACTACACCACCGGGTGTGGCATCATGTGTAAAATTCGCGGCAACTGGAGAGCCTGCATCTACAACAATATTATGTCCAATTATACTAATATTGTCGATCCAGACCGCATCTATCTCAGAACTGGTGCTGCTACAAGTACCCCCATCATTGCCATAACATGTTAAGTCACAATTGTACTGCTGTTCCAAACAATCTGCAGTAGTGTCTGTTGCCCAATTAGCACTACAGCAATCACCATCACCTGAACAGTCACTTAATTGCCCTTCTACACAAGTTCCTGGGTCTGAATATTTTGCATATTCCCACTTAAATTCATAATTTCCTGGTGTTAAAGCAAAGGTCGTATCAGCCCAATCTTGGACACCACTCCACTGACCTCTAACACTTCCATTTACATAAAAATTTAAATAATCATATACATCTTCAGATTCTAACTTATAAGAAAATTTTATACTTCCAGGTAAATAAGGTATTTCAGCTGAAGTACTTATTGAGGAGGTTTCATTATGTTCAATAGCTCCAGAGCGAGCAGAATAGGTTCCTTCAGAAGCATTCGTATCTATAGTCCAATTTTCATCACCACTATGCTCCCAGGATAATAAATCGGGAATTCCATTAAAATCATTATTTTCAAAACTTTCGTGTATGTTCCATTCTTCTGCAATCAATAACGAAATTACTGAAAGACATACAATCAGAAGCCTAAAAAAGATACTATTTTTAATTCTTGAACTCAAGACCAGTTGTTTTCCTCAAATATATTATACATAAATGTCTTAAAATTAACATTTTTCCGTCAATAAATAAAGGATGTAATTGGGTGAAATGGAAGTAACATATTGTAACCTCACTGTAATTGTGCCAGAACGCACATTCTGGATATAAAAAAACCCTCAAAAATGAGGGCTTTAAATATTATCAATAATTATTATTACTGATGGAGTCGATCCGTTATACCTTGAATGGTACAAATGAACTTATCTACCTCTTGCTTTATAGTAAATATTTCTTCTAAATCATGATAAATATCAGAAGTATATCCATCTTCATCAAAATCAATCATGAAGTTTGATTCCAATTTGAGTTGATAATCCCGTAAAATTTCTTTTTTTCTTACTTTTGCACGCAATGCATTCAAAAGAAAATTAATTTGGCCCTTGGTTGTAATTTCAAAAAGAGCAAGTACACCATAATCATCTGTTTTGCATTTGAATCTCATAGTGCCGTATCCAGTCCCTCTTCCCCATTGCACAATATCGGCACCAGTCTCTGCACATTTAACTAAATCAAGGACAATGTTTGATATATGTGATTCACAGCTATCTTTTGTCGCTTTAATAAATGTATTTTTATCCCATTTTGACATTAACTAATTTTCCTAAAATTCGATTTTTTGTTTAAAAATTGAGCGGGTAATTTAAATCTATATTGATATAGAATTATAGAATAATTTAGATTACAGGCTGTTGCGTACTTATTCTTTCTTGAATCTTAGTTACAATTTTCTCAGGAGTAAGTCCAAAATGATCTGCAACCACTTTTCCTGGGGCTGACTCACCGAAAGTATTAATACCAATATTTAATCCATTTCTTCCTGTGAATCGTTCCCAACCATGGGTCACCCCTGCTTCAATAGAAACTAAGAGCGAATCATCTGAACCTAGAATGGATGCTTTATATTCTTCATCTTGATCATCAAATAATTCCCAACAACCTAAATTCACGACTCTAATATTATATTCTGAAAGCTGTTTTTTTGTATCCAATGCTAACCATACTTCTGAGCCTGTAGCAAAAATTGTAATTTCAGCCGTTGATTCACAATCTGAAATAATATATCCACCTCTTCTAAAACTTTCAGCTGAAGCATACTCATTTCTATCTAAAACGGGAAGTCCCTGACGAGTTAATAAAATAATTGAGGGTCTTTCTTTTTGTTCAAATGCAATTTTTGAAGCAACAACTGCCTCATTGGCATCAGCGGGACGAAGCACTAATAAATTAGGAATTGTTCGACAGGCCATTATATGTTCAATGGGTTGGTGAGTTGGGCCATCCTCACCTACATATATTGAATCGTGGGTATATTCGGAAATTACAGGAATATTTTGTAAGGCTCTCATACGTAAAGCGGGGCGTTCATAATCAGAAAATACAAAAAATGTTGCGCCAAATGCTTTTAATCCACCATGCAAAAGGATACCATTATTAATGACCCCCATGGGGAATTCTCTCACACCATATGCAAAGTTACGTCCAGAGGGACAATCTTTACTAAAATCTTTCACTAATTTAGCAAAACCTGCAGTAACATTAGATGGTTCTAAATCAGCGGAACCCCCAGTAAGCGATTTCATAGCGCTTGCCAACGGTTCGATAAGTGCACCCCATACTTTTCGTGTAGCTACAGTCTCCCCTGCTTTATATTCTGGCCAATCTATGTCAGGCAGATCACCAGAGATTGAAGCATCCCATTCAGATTTAAATTGTGAGTCTAATTGACGTTTTCTTAATACCTGTTCCCAACTTTTTACTTCGGTACGGGCATAATTAAAAGACTCTCTAAAATGCTCAACAACATCATCTGGTAGTGCAAAAAATTCGTTGGGATTTAAACCCATTTTTTCTTTGGAGGCTGCAATCTCTTCTGGAGATAATGGGGCACCATGTGTTTCATGGTCGCCTTCAACATTGGCACAGCCTTGCGCCATAGTGGTATGACCAATTATTGCAGTTGGCTTTTCAATTTCCATGTGGGCTTTACGAATAGCATCACGGATCTCATTTCTATCATGGCCGTTTACTTCGATTACATGCCAATTATTGGCTTCATAAAATTTTCGATAATCAGTCGATTCAGAACGAGAAACTTTTCCTGAAATTTGTGCATCATTGGCATCATAATATGCAATCAACTTATTTAATCCCCAGTGTCCAGCAAGTGCAATGGCTCCTTGTGAAACCGGTTCTTGAATATCTCCATCACCATGTAAAACATAGGTATAGTGATTAACTACGTCTTGCCCGAATTGAGCTCTCAAGATCGTTTCAGAAACCGCCATTCCCACTGCATTACCAACTCCTTGACCAAGTGGTCCTGTGGTGGCTTCAACACCGGGCGTCACGCCTCTTTCTGGGTGACCTGCAGTTCTTGAGCCAAACTGTCTAAATTGCTTTAAATCATCAACTTCAAGCCAACCTATAAATGTAAGTAGGGAATACAATAATGCAGACTCATGTCCTGCTGAAAGCACAAAACGATCACGGTCAATCCAATCCGGACTATCAGGATCAAACTTTAAGAAATCTTTATAAAGAACATAAGCAAAATCATATGAAGATAGTGGTCCACCTGTATGTCCAGAATTAGCTTTCCGAACCATATCCATCACCAATGCTTTACCAATATTTATGGTTTTTTGCTCTTTATCCATGCTTAAATTTCCCCCTAATTGATTGAATAAATGTTAAAATGGCAACGGAAATTTATATTAGTTTTTCTGCCATATTTGAGGAATTTCTTAGTGAAAACCTTCAATGATTTTTAATCTAACTAATAAATTGAGAAAGTTAAAATGAGCGCTGGAATTTACCTTCATTTTCCATTTTGTAAAGTAAAATGTATGTATTGTGACTTTTATTCAATCCCTAAACGTGAGGATGAAATCCCCAAATTTGTAGAAACTCTGGCAACTGAAATTTCCCTATATGCCGATAGCCATGATATTAACTGGGAATTTGACACTATCTTTTTAGGTGGCGGAACCCCTTCTCTATTTACAGTAAAAGGGCTTGAACTCATTTTAGAAACCCTTGATCAAAAGTTTGATATTTCAAATGTTAAAGAGATTACACTTGAGGCTAATCCTGGGGAAGCGCCCTATGAAAAATTGAAAGCATTTAGAGAATTAGGCGTGAATAGACTCTCAATGGGGTTTCAAAGTTTTGATGCTGATTTATTAACCTTTCTTGGTCGAATCCATAATCCTGACGATTGCTTTAACACTTTCAAGAATGCACGAAAAGCTGGGTTCGATAATATTAATGCTGATTTAATATTTGATATTCCAGGCCAATCTTTACGTAAATGGAAGAAAGATCTTAAAACCTTAGTTGATTTACAACCGGAACATATTTCAGCATATTCATTAACCGTTGAGGAAAATACAACTTTATTTGGACTCGTAAAATCAGGGAAAGTAAAAATGCCCTCTGACATTTTAGATTTTGCCATGTTCAAACATACTCGAGATTTTCTTTCTCAAAATAATTATAAGAGCTATGAAATTTCCAATTATTGCAAAACTGGAATGGAGTGCAAGCATAATCTACATTATTGGAATCTTGATAATTATTTGGCATTCGGACCCTCAGCCCACGGATTTAATGGTGAAATGCGATGGTGGAATGTCCGCTCATTAGATGAATACTACAAAAAAGTCCAAAAGAATGAACCTCCTCTAGAGAATTTTGAAGTATTGACAAAAAAAGACAATTTCAATGAACTTATTTTCAATGGATTACGCATGGTAGATGGTATCCCAATTCAAAAACTAGCTAAACTATTTTCAGGAGATCTTGATGTCTATTTAAATACAAAAGTGGGAAAATGGGAAGGTCTCAAAATATCTGAAAATAAGGTAATGTTTAATGAGAAGGGTGTAATGTTGGCAGATGAAATTGCCAGCGATTTATTTATTGATTAGGCTGGAGAATTCCCTGTACTAATAAAACCACATCCATAACATTAAGGTCACCATCACCATTAATATCTGATGCGCAAATTTCTTGAACCGTCTCTTGTGGCCCATTATTTAAAATAATACTAACCACTCTTACCACATCAAGAATATTAATCATACCATCATTATTAATGTCACCAATACTACATATATCTTGTGCATCAAAATTAAAAAAGTTAATCATACCATTCACATAATCGGGAAATTGATCTCCAGTCAAACCGCCCAGTTCATGGCTAGTACCAATGGTTTTATAGCCAGAAGAATCTTCGTAAATAACCGCCGTTGTATATTCTGGGTCAACATTATTTAATAACGATTGCGCCCCATCAAGTGGTGCAATTCTATCTATCCAGTTGACGGCACCTTCATAGGTGAATGTCATTCCATCAGCGAATGTATTTTCTCCACCAGAAATTGATATTAAGTCAGCCGAACCATCTGAAATTCCTTGGATGTGAAAGTATGGATGTAAATCTGTAGCTTCATTAAACACCCATGTATCCCCACCTTCCAAATAAACATTTCCACCTCTATTTAAAATGTTCACAATAGCACCGGCATCAGCCTGTGTCAATTGATAATTCTCGGGGTAAATTCCTAAAAATACGAATGCTGAATGATAGTTAGCTGTATTGGGAATTTCCTCTGAAATAATATGGTCATAACTTCCAAATCCTTGCCCCATTAAATAATTTGCCAATCTTGTGCTCGACGAACTACTTAATGATGGATTCCAAATTAAGACTGGCGCATTTCCAATCGAAAATTGAAGATTCAACTCAGGTAATTCTCTACAATATTCTTCACAACCTAATTCTATGAGTTGAATATGAATAGATAATTCACTTCCCAAAGGAATGTCAGTAGCTGACAAGAAATGAAGGAAAACAGGGTGAATATCTTCAAATGATAATGTTTCAATAGTATATCCATCATTCAAATCCAACGCCAATGAGTTATCCATTTCTACATTTAGTTGAATGGGGAAATTCATGCTCCCTGAGCCAATGTTACTTAGTACAAATGAAAGCGTTGCCGCTTCTCCTAAATCCCAGATTCCATCTTCATTGTCTTCGGTGAGAATACTTGTAGAGATCATTATTTCAGGAGAATTTACTTCAACCACAAATGGATGTACCCACTGTGTTTCTCCTGATGTGATTAATAGATTAACTTGTGCATTATGATTATCGGGAGTATCATTTCTCACATGGAAAGAGAGTTCACCCAAAATATTTTCATTTACGATAATATTTTCAAATGACAATGATTCTGTAAAATCTAAAATGAATACATCCTCAGTAATTAACTCAAATTGAACGGATGATAATTCATTGATTCCTATATTAGAAGCATCGATTGAGACAAGTACATCTTCACCATTATTAACATGATTACTTCCATTTTCGCCATTAAATGATATATTGTTTATGGCCATAAATCCAGATTCAGGCATAATCATTTCAATCTCTGAAATATGAGTGACTGAATTATAACCTGAAATTACCAAATCATACATCCCAATTTGTAAATCAACGCTTGACAATGGAAGGCTAATGAGTCCATTTATCGCTACATTTGAAGTTAGTAATTCACCATTTTTTGAAAGCGTGCCCACTACACCATTTTGATCGACAGATATATTCAAACTATTTTGACCAATAGTAATTACATCACTATAATTTGCACTGATTGTAGTTGGTACATCCGTTCGAATCATCACTGAAGGATCGCCATAAACATGCCAAAACTTAGCTTCTTGAACTCCGTTATCGCCATAAGATTCAATCATCTTTAACGTGCTATTATAGAAGATCCCACCGAAAGAAAAAATCTGATTATCATTATATGATTCTGTTAAAATATCATTAAACTCATCTTGACACTCCATGGGGGGTGCCCACTGCATGAGCGTTGAAGATGCTGCCACCGCAATAGCGCCCGTTGGATTTCCACTATTATTGGCGCGCAACCACGTTTCAGCCATACTTAAGTCAAACTGAGAGGCACCGGTATAGCAAGATACTGAAATTATAAATGGATATCTATCTACATTTTCCAGTGAATTTATGTCGGCTATACTAAACCCAGAAGAAATCCATGAATTTAAAGAACCATGTCCGGCATAATTAATTATACCGCGACCTTCATTAACCGCATCATATACTTGTTGTGGAGTTGTACCATAAATGTCATACGCTTGGTCGATATTGGTATAATTATAATTAATTAATTTTTCACGAATAATTTCCATATGAACATCATCAGATTCACCATCATCACCTTGTCCATCACCTTGACTGGATGCAATTCCGATTCCTTCATTGTACCAAATTGCTTGGGAGGTCATATCCCGCTCATATCGAATTACTCTCTCAACCTGAATTTGCACATCATCAATAGAATTAGCTGAAAACCTGCCTACAAAAACTTCAGGATATGCATCATCACCATCTAAATATCCATACATAGGGTCAGAGGGTATGGTTGGCTCTGGCCAAAAAGTAGAAACTTGATCTGTATTTCCTACTAATAGTACATAGGATATATTTTCTTCAATATACTTCTCAGAAATAAATGTCTTTATCAATTCTGGAGTATTTCCGATGAGCTGAGTAGTATGAACTTGTGTATGGAGGCCCCGCATATTTTTCCAATCTACAAGTGGTTGAAGGGGAGTTATATATGCATCATCTGTAATTATTACTAATGCCCCATTATCTTCTATATTTTCATATCGAGATGATGATGAATTAATAAAAAATCTATCCATAACTTGCGTAAATGGATTTGTCAATTTTGATTGAATTGGTGCGGTTCCGATACGATCATCCACAAATTGAATATGCACGTCAATAGTTGAATAGAATGTAAGGGTTGATTGAAACGGATTATATGCAAAAGGTACAATATTAATGGTATTGCCTTTAATCCCTCTAAAAATTAATGGAGAATCGATTTTAACCATTTTAGTGGGGAAATTTGAGTCTAGTTTATACATATCATTGAAAGTATAATCCACATCTTGGGGATCTATATTTCTAGTCATTTTACCTTTAGAGGGTGGGATATCAGTTTTGTTAAAGACTTCAATATTACTGACTTCAATATTAAAGATGGCTTTTTTACCAATTGGAATTTGAATTGAAGTGGAAAGAGAAGGTAAATCGGGCATTGACTTTATTTGATTATGAACCATGCCCATTAATTGGGGTTGGATGTATTGCTCTCCATTAATGATAATTTCATGGAGATTCAAATTTTCAAAATTATATTGAAGATGTAATTCAGCATTACTCTCTGAAATTATTTCAATATGGGCATCCGAGTTTGGCGCCCCCACAAGCCAAGCAGAAAACAGAAAGCCTAAAAGTAAGTTGATTGATATTTTTCTAATAGTCATCATTAACAGAATTCATAAGTAAATAATTTATCCATAATTCATAAAATCATATTCTGCGTCACATCACGTTATATATTTTTGTGAGCCACGTCACATAATTATAGAAATAAATCTATCTATGGATATTATTTAAAGGAGGAAATTAGTAATAATTTAAACCTACTTTTACAATAAGTCAAATAGCATTGACAAAAAGTTTAAATATAATAATAAAAGTCGAATAAAATTGTAAAGGTCTTTAGGCGTTTAATTTAATAATCACAATGCTCAATTATTTGTGGATATTGCACAATACATTAATACTATTTCGAACACTTTGGAGTCGTTGCAGTAATCTTTTCAATTGCAGTAATTGTGAACTTCGTCTCTTTACCCTTGATTTCAAGTATGAAATCTTCATTAATCTTTTTCCCAATGATGGCTTGGCCAAAAGGGGTATGGTAGGTTACTATCATGGGATAAAGATCAAACTCCAATTCGATTGGACCTAATAAGTAATAGTCTTCGGCCTTATTTTTCCCTTCTTCACGAATTGTAACCTTATTGCCAAATTCTACTTGATCGGTTTCAATTTCGCCATACTCGATGAACCGGAATGGCGCATGGGATAGCAATAATTGTTTCCTATATATTACAAAACTCATCTCTTCCTTGGCAGATTTGTATTCATAATTTTCCTTAAGATCTCCATGACTCGCTGCTTCTTTAATTTTTAAAGAAGTTTCTGTTCTTAATTTATCCATAGATTTTATCTTCTCTTCTAATGCCAGATATGTGTCCCGTAAAATCAATGTGGCCATATTCACACTCCTTTCTTGATTGTGTTAAATAAATTGTTTGTTTAATATTAATTTCTTCATAATTGACCTTGATTGAATACATAAACTTACGAAAATTATATCTGAATGGGTGTCAGGGTTTTTCTATGCACAGTCTTCAGGCTCTGCTGAACAGCTCAATAAGAGTATTATGAGTGTATATAGGAGTTTCATTTAATCTTTTACAGGAATAATAATCCATCCAATAATGTAGACTATTAATCCTGCTCCTAAAAAGAGTGCTAACAAGAATAGTAATCTGATAATCACAGGGTCAATATCAAAATATTCAGCCATTCCTGAACAGACACCTGCAATTTTATACTCATCTTTATCTCTATATAATTTCTTCATATTTGTCCTTGATTGCATACCTAAATTTACAAAAATATTTATGAATGGGTATCAGAGTTTTTCTATGGATGCATACCCCATTAAAACCTTGTTGGGGGTGAGCTTTTGGTTACTTTTTGAAGACTTTATTGTATTCTTCTACAATTGCTTTAGGGATTGGATAGCTGAGGAATTTAAATCTTATGGAAGTTCTTATTATGAATTATTGGCGTTTTATCTCTTTTTAAGAGGGAAATAGAATGAAACACCTATATAGATAGTTTTGTAATCTGCATTTATTTTATTACCAATTATTTCATCAAATGATTGTTGGTCTTCAATATTTTCCCAACTTGACCAATCACTTGCTTGAATATTTTTAATCATATTATATCTAACTCCAAACTCTACAGCAACTGAAGGTTTAAGGAATGTAAGACTTGTTCCCAAATCAAGTGTTACAAATGGGCTTGACATTTTACTGTCCACCGTAGTATTGATATTATAATTTGTTTCTGTATCACAGGAATCTTCAAAAATAATATGTAGGAGTAGTGACCAAAAATTGTCACATTCATTCTCAAATGTATCTGGAAAATCATATTCAGTATATTGTTTAAAAAATCCAACACCAATAGAAGTATTAATATAAGGTCTAAAAAAACCTTTTCCAAAAATACCATTATTTAGAATAAATTTAATTCCTACATCAAAAAGATTTGCCGATTCACCTTCTCTTACCTGTAAACCACTCCAATCATCATATGAAATCATATTTTCACCAAATGAAATATGTTGCCATCCAAGATTATATCTCAAATTGTTATGATTAATTACAGGTTTCTCAAAAGTCAATTTAAATGCAGCGCCTTGAGTGCTATAACTACTATAAATATTGGTTGGACTACTATATCCAAACGTGAACATAAGATGTGAAGGTTTTCTAAGTTTCTCCTGATTGTTTTTATAATCATTATTGCTAAAGTATAAGCTATTGGGATGCAAGAAACTTAATAATATCAACAAATATACTATAGATAATGGATATTTCATTTACTCCCTATTTATTTGGAAACAACATTTTTTAATTATTACTTCCTTCATATTTGACCTTAATTGAATGCCTAAACTTACTAAATATCATAATA
>JABHHG010000168.1 GCA_018671635.1 Fidelibacterota bacterium
GGAGAGAGTAAAGAAATGAAAAAAGATACACGTTATAATTATGATGGAAATGGTCGAGTAATTTCACCAGAATCAGAAGCCTTGAAAAGCATTCCCCAAGATGGGGGTGAATTATGGAATCGCTTGGTATTTGAGCAAAGTCCCTATTTACTTCAACATGCAGCTAACCCCGTAGATTGGTATCCATGGGGAGAGGAAGCATTTGCCAAGGCAACAAAAGAGGATAAACCAATATTCCTATCCATTGGCTATACTACTTGTCATTGGTGCCATGTGATGGAGCATGAGTCCTTCGAGGATGATGAAGTGGCAGCATTGTTGAATGATAGCTATATAGCAATAAAAGTTGATCGCGAAGAGCGTCCTGATATTGATAATGTGTATATGTCAGTAACTCAAATGTTAACTGGCCGAGGGGGCTGGCCCATGACGGTGATAATGACACCGGAAAAGGAACCCTTTTTTGCAGGGACTTATTTCCCTAAGCATACTCGGGGACGTCGTGTAGGAATGATGGAATTATTGCCAAATGTTAAAACTTATTGGGATACGAAGCGTGATAGCCTTTTACAAGATGCTAAAAAACTTACGCAACGACTTAAAAATACAAATCAAACTTATCGAAGCGGTGAATCATTGGCAGATGATATATTAGATAAAACATTTTCAATATTTGATAATCGTTTTGATGAAACATATGGCGGATTCGGTAATGCTCCAAAATTTCCTAAACCGCATGATTATCTATTTTTATTGAAATATTATTCTCGAACTAAAAATACCAGAGCGTTGGCAATGGCAGAGAAATCATTAATAGAAATGAGAAGAGGGGGGATGTATGATCAAGTTGGTTTTGGATTCCATCGATATTCTGTGGACAAGAGTTGGTTAGTGCCACACTTCGAAAAAATGCTTTATGATCAAGCTTTATTAGTCCATGCATATTTAGTGGCATACCAAGTAACTGGAGATCAATTCTATGCTGATGTGGTACGAGAAATATTAGAATATGTTGAACGAGATATGACGTCTCCAGAAGGTGGCTTTTATTCTGCTGAAGATGCAGATAGTGAAGGAGAGGAAGGCCTGTTTTATTTATGGACCACCTCGGAATTGGGCGAACTGTTAGATGAATCGGATTCTCAATTGTTTCAAAAAATTATGAATATTTATGAAAATGGAAACTGGAATGAGGGGCGTCGTCATGGAGGGACCAATATTCCTCATCTAAAACAATCATGGAGTCAGTTAGCTAAGATAAATCAAACTAGTGAAAATGAATTAAATGATCGATACGAAAAGATTAGAGCCAAATTATTTAATGCACGAGAAGAAAGAGTACATCCCCAAAAAGATGATAAAATTCTCTCTGATTGGAATGGCTTGATGATTTCTGCATTTGCCAAAGCCGCAGTTGTTTTGAGGGAGGATAAATATACGGTATTGGCTGAAAATGCCGCAAATTATGTACTTACAATATTACGTGCAAAAGATGGTGGGCTTCTAAAGCGTTCTCGAAATGGTGAGGCTGGGATTCATGGACTCATTGAAGATTACTCTTTTGTAATTTGGGGTTTAATTGAATTATATCAACTCACATTCAATGCAAAATATTTAGAATCTGCGGTGGAATTATCTGATTATCAATTTGAGCATTTTTGGGATTCACAGGGTCATGGATTTTACTTTACGCCCGATAATGCAGAGCAATTATTAGTACGCTCAAAAGAGGTTTATGACGGTGCAATTCCTTCAGGAAATTCGGTAGCCGCATATAATTTCATTCGATTGGGTCGCATTCTTTCTCGTACTGATTATGAAGATATATCACATCAAACCATGACAGCCTTTGCACGAAATCTAAATAGAAGTGGTTCGGGCTATACACTCATGCTTCAAGGAGTGGAATATTTCTATGGGCCTTCTTATGAAGTATTAATTTTTGGAGACCCGGAATCAACTGATACTCAAAATATGATTACTGAGATTAGGAATATTCCTCAACCCAATAAAGTTGTGATTTTTGCGGGTAAAGATGGCGGTGATTTACAAAGTTTGATTCCATTTGTAGGTATGTATCCGTCATCAAAAGATGGTTCACCTTTGGTATATGTATGTCAGAATTATTCCTGTAATTTACCCACTAATGATATTGAAAAGGTGAAAGGTCAGCTAGGCTACTAAATAGAACTGGCAATACACCATTGGGCGAGATAATAGGTTCCCAATACAATCAGCTGTGCCTGTGGGAGTGGTTTCACAAATCGATTTACTGCCAGTGAGGCATCAGATACCATAAATAAAATTGAGCCCACCATGGCAAATAAAGTTGAGGTTGTTCCCCAAAATGCATTTAGTTGAATTACTTGCCATCCCATTAAGACGATTACACTCAAATATATAAAAACGGGTATTTTTAACACTCCTAAATCTGAGAATAAATATTTATAAAATATGCCACCAAGAATAATTAATGGAATACCAATCCATTCTAAACTAACCGTAACGGTTTCTAATCCGAATGCCCCAATATACAGTAAATGTGTACAAAGAAAGCTGATGAGCCCAGGTAAAAAAAACCGTTCACTCATTAAAAAGATATCTCCAAAGAGTGAAAATATTAATCCTATAATCAATAAATTTTTATATAGAAGCGAATATGTGGGTTCCAGGGAGTAAGCGAAAACAATAATTAAAATAGTGGTGAGTGGTTTTAGAATGTAAAAGAATTTTCGATTAGAGAGTTTATCTGAAAAAATAGTGCTTAATCCACAAATGAGAATGAAAAGGTTGAACATCATTTACTTTTTGGGATGTATAAATCGGTGATAGTACCTTCGATAATTTCTGCCGCATTTGCCACTGTTTCTGACAAAGATGGATGAGGGTGGATAGTAAGTCCAATATCTTCGGCATCTGCACCCATTTCGATGGCCAACATTCCTTCACCAATTAAATCACCTGCATTTATCCCAACGATTCCTATTCCAATAATAATATTGGTTTCAGGGTCTGCTAAAATTTTAGTTTTACCTTCAGTTCGGTCCAATGCAATGGCACGGCCACTGGCTTGCCAAGGGAATTCACCTTTCACAAATGGAATTCCATCTCGCTTCAATTCAGCTTCAGTGGGGCCAGCCCATGCAATTTCGGGATCGGTAAATATGACTGCAGGGATAGCTTTAGGGTCAAATGAAGATGATTCATCTCCTGAGATGACTTCTGCAGCAATTTTCCCTTCATGTGTTGCTTTGTGGGCAAGCATGGGGTCGCCCGTTATGTCTCCGATGGCATAGATTTTATTCACGGATGTTTGTCGTTTATCATTCACGGGAATAAATCCACGGACAGTAGGTGTAATTCCAGCCTTCTCCAATCCTAAGTTCTCGGTGTTTGGTTTGCGACCCACAGAGACCAATACTTTATCAAATGATTCAGTAAATTTTTCTCCATTAGTTGTTTCAAAATGAACTGATAATCCATCAGTTTCAGGTTTGATTTCAATAACTTTTGTAGAGAGATAAATTTTATTGAAATCTGCAGTCAGTTTTTTTTGCAATGGTTTGACTAAATCAGCATCTGCGCCAGGTAGGAGTGAAGACATAAATTCTACTACCGTCACTTTACTTCCAAAGGCATGATAAACGGAGCCCATTTCTAAGCCAATATATCCACCACCAACTACCAATAAATTTTTCGGTATATCTTCTAAAGCGAGGGCACCCGTTGAACTAATGATGCGAGGATCTTCAGGGAATGTGGGGATTTTAGCTGGCTTTGAGCCAGTTGCGATTATACAATCATCGAATGTATACGTTGAATTCCCTACGGTTCCTTCAACTGTAATTAAATTATTTGATAAAAATTTTGCAGTTCCCGTGGCTCTGGAAACTCCCCGAGCCTTTGCCATTTGGGCAATCCCTTTGTTCAATTGGGATATTACCGATTCTTTCCATGTTCTAATTTTATCAATCTCCAACGTAGGTGTTTCAAATGTAACACCTAATGATTCTACAGATTTTGCATCATTAATCACTTTGGCCAAATGGAGAAGTGCCTTTGATGGAATACATCCTCGATTTAAGCAAACTCCACCTAAGTCATCGAATTTATCTATCAGCAAAACTTGTTTCCCTAAATCAGCTGCCCTAAATGCGGCTGCATAACCGCCGGGGCCTGCACCAATTATGATTAATTCAAAATGAGTATTTGCCATATTATGAGAGTGAGTTAAGTTCTTCAAGAATTGCAGCAAATGATCGTGTAAATTTTACTGCAGTTACCCCATCAATTACGCGATGGTCATATGACAATGAAAATGGGAGCATCTTTCGAGGTACAAATTTTTTGTTGGTAAATACGGGTTCAATTTCCATTCGTGAGATGCCCATTATGGCAACTTCAGGTGGATTAATAATTGGGGTGAAATAGGTTCCACCAACACCTCCGAGACTTGATATAGTAAAACATCCACCTTGCATTTCAGCTGGAAGGAGTTTTCCTAAACGAGCCTTTTCACTAAGTTGGGATAGTTCACGGGTAAGTTGTTTTAAACTTTTCTTATTCACATTTTTGATAACGGGCACCACTAATCCATTGGGGGTATCTACGGCCACGCCAATATTTATATATGATTTGAGGATTAGTTCTTTTCCATCGTTACTCAATGAACTATTAAATTCAGGCATTGTTTGTAAAATTTTTACCACAGCCTTCATAAAAAATGGAAGGTGTGAAACCTTTATATTTGGGTCTATGTTCATGGCTTTTAGCGATTTACGAATTTTATCTAACTCAGTAATATCAGCTTTATCGAATTGAGTTACATGAGGAATAGTTTGCCACGCTTCTTGGAGACGATCTCCAGTTACACGTTTGATTTTATTGAGTTTAATTCGGCTTACATCACCCCATTGGCCAAAATTAATTTCGGGTTTTGGAGGTGGGCTGAGCTGAGCTTCTTGAATAATATTTTGAGTTTGTGGTCGTTGTAATACTTCTTTGATAAAATTTTCCACATCTTCTTTTGTGATTCTATCTTTTGGCCCTGTTCCAGAAATATCACTAAGATTACAGCCTAATTCTCTGGCGAAACGGCGTACGCTCGGACTGGCCGATGTGGATCCACCACCTGTTGTAGTAGATGCCTCAGTGGATGGTAATGAAACCGGTGAATCCGGAGGCGTTTCATTAATCTCTTGTTGAACTACTTCAGTTGGAACCTCTTCTATGATTTCTTCATTTTTCTTGGTAGAAGCCACATCTCCTGTGAGTGTAACAATGGGTTCGCCAGGTGAAAGGGTATCTCCTGCTGAAACATGTACATTCTCAACCTCACCAGCTTCTGTGGCAGGGATTTCCATAGATGCTTTATCAGTTTCAACTACAATTAGAATATCATCAATAGAAATATTATCGCCTACTTTTATAGAAACATCACTAATCTCTACTGATTTGATACCTTCGCCAAGTTCTGGTAGTAGAATTTGTGCCATAATTATCCTAAACGGTTACCGGGTTTGGTTTTTCCGGATCAATTTTATATTTGTCAATCACAGCTTTAACCTGTGATTTATCTATTTTATTTTCACGACTCAATGCATCCAGAGCAGTCATCACAATATAGTATCGATTCACTTCAAAAAAACATCTAAGCTCCTCTCGAGTTTCACTTCGTCCAAATCCATCGGTGCCTAATGCCACAAAGCGACAGTCAATATATGGTGCGATTTGCTCTGCAACTAATTTTACATAATCTGAAATAGCAATAACCGGACCATTTTCAGGCTTCATACACGAACCAACATATGAAGTTTTTGGTTCTTCCTGCGGATGTAAAATATTCCATCGACTTTTATCTTCTGCTTCACGATGAAGCTCACTATAACTGGTTACACTCCAAATATCAGAATCGATATTCCAGTCATCTTTTAATAATTTTGAGGCTTCAATCACCTCATTAACCAAAGCTCCACTTGCCAGTAGTTGTACTTTAGGTGCATCACTTTGGGATCCATCAACTAGCCTATACATCCCCTTAATTATACCATCTTTAACAGAGTCTGGCATTTTAGGTTGAACATAATTTTCATTTTCAAGGGTGAGGTAATAGAATACATCCTCTTGGTCTTGATACATACATTTTAACCCATGTTGGATGATTACGGTAACTTCGTATGCATATGCAGGGTCGTATGCACGCACGTTCGGTATAACGGATGCCATGAGTTGGCTATGTCCATCTTGGTGCTGTAAACCTTCGCCAGCTAATGTGGTTCTTCCAGCCGTACCCCCTAATAGAAAACCACGCGTTCTCATATCTGCGGCAGCCCAAATAAAATCGCCTACACGCTGAAACCCAAACATTGAATAGTAAATGAAGAATGGAATCATATTTACATTGTGAGTACTATATGCCATTCCTGCCGCAATGAATGAAGAAATTGCACCCGCTTCACTGATTCCCTCTTCTAAAATTTGTCCATCGGTTGCTTCTTTATAAAACAAGAATTGCTCAGAATCTACAGGTATGTATTTTTGACCGGAATGAGAATATATTCCCAATTGTCTAAATAGAGGGTCAATTCCAAAAGTTCGCGCTTCATCAGGGATAATGGGCACGATATGTTTACCAATATTTTTATCCTTAGTAATGAGGGTAAGGAATCTTACAAATGCCATGGTAGTTGAAATTTCACGGTCACCAGAACCATTTAGTAATTCTTCAAAATATGACAATTCAGGAATTTCCAGCGGTACTGAATCGCTTTTTCTAAAAGGTAGAGAACCACCCAGTTTTTCCCGTTGAGCTTTTAAATATTTGATTTCTTCACTATCTTCAGAAGGCTTATAAAAGGGTGCTTTAATACAATCTTCATCCGAAAGGGGAATGTCGAATCGTGATCTGAAATGAAGGAGCTCCTCCTCATTTAGTTTCTTTTGAGAATGGGTAATATTTCGCCCTTCACCAGCTTCACCCAGCCCATAACCCTTTATGGTTTGGGCTAAAATTACAGTGGGTTGACCTTTGTGTGATACAGCCTCTGCAAAGGCAGAATACACTTTGGCAGGATCATGTCCACCTACTTTAAACTTCCAGAGCTCATCGTCAGTGAGGTGTTCAACCATTTTTAATAAATCAGGGTGAGTTCCCCAAAAGTGTTCTCGAATATATGCGCCGCCTTCAACGATATATTTAAGTCGGTCACCGTCTACCATATGTTCTAAACGGTCTAATAATAATTCGCTATTTTCATGTTCCATGAATTGGTCCCACTCTGACCCCCAAATCACTTTTATTACATTCCAGCCAGCGCCTCTAAATGCACCTTCTAATTCTTGAATTATCTTCCCATTACCTCGAACAGGGCCATCTAATCGTTGGAGGTTACAGTTCACCACAAAAATTAAATTATCTAATTTTTCACGGGATGCAAGGGTTAGCGCACCTAAAGATTCGGGTTCATCCATTTCACCATCACCTAAAAATGCCCATACTTTTCGATTATTATCTTTAATGAATCCACGATCATTCATATAGTGCATAAAACGAGCTTGATAAATAGCCATGATGGGTCCAAGTCCCATTGATACGGTGGCAAATTGCCAGAAGTCTTTCATTAACCAAGGATGTGGATAGGATGACAATCCACCCTCTTTTGCCAATTCTTGTCTGAAATTAGTGAGTTGTGTTTCTGAAATTCGACCTTCTAAAAATGCCCTGGCATAAATCCCTGGGGATGAATGTCCTTGAAAAAATACCATGTCACCACCTTCAGCACCATGACCTTTCATAAAATGATTGAATGCTACTTCGTACAATGTAGCGGCAGATGAGAATGATGAAATATGTCCACCAATTCCATGGTTTTCTCGATTTGCGCGCACTACCATCGCCATGGCATTCCAGCGAATAAGCGATTTTATTCGTCGTTCAATATTACGGTCACCAGGAAACGGGTGTTGATTCGAAACGGGGATGGTATTCACATATGCTGTATTTGGGCTGTACGGCATTTTAACACCATTACGACGGGCAAATTCGATCATCTTTTCGATGATGAAATGAGTTCGTTCAACGCCCTCAGTATCTAAGATTGCCCGAATGGATTCTATCCATTCCTGCGTTTCTTGCGGATCTATGTCATGTTTTAAATTTTTCTCGGTCATTTTAATTAATTCTTATGTAAAAAGATAGGGTAAAAATACGAATTATTAATTCTATTGTCGTAGAGAATGTAGAAGTGTTTTCCATCCATTTTTTTCTAAATTTGATTTCATTTCTCTGAATCCATCACCATAATTAGGGTGAGTGTCAGCATCCATCGAATCAAGATGAATATGAGAGAAGGTTGATCCATTTTGTTCATAAATATATGAGCTTGCTAAATTACAAAACCCTTCTCGTTCAGCAGGTGATAATTCAATATTATTTTCATATAGCCAAACATGTAAATATTCATGTGCAAGAACCGCTTCAAATTCGATGGTTGGGAGTCTATCTAAGATATAGATTTTATATTCTGATGCTAAATTTCCAAATGGTGATTTTATATACGAAAATTTAGTAAATCCCTTAAGTTGTGATGATGAAATTTTATGTGCAAGTTTTTGTAATGTAATACGGTTGGCTAATGTAATATTAATTTCTTTATTGATTCCTTCAATGCCAATTTTTTGTAAAAGTGTAAGAACTTTCAGCTTGGAAATATTAATTTGAGACGTTGATTGCACGATGTTACTCTGACATAAACTACAGAGAAATCTACCATCATCTAATTTATAGCCTCCTTGAGTAACCCCTTCAGAAATGATTCTTGAGCACGAGGAACAATAGATGCCATCTGCCTCATGGATTTTGTGAAAAGGATTTCCCCATGCATCTAATAAGTATTCTCCTGTGAGTATTTCAAGACAGAGAGAGCATTTAGGCGCGATATGGTTTTCGTAACAGTTGTTATGATAATCGTTTTCCTCAAATACAATCCATTGATTTAAAATTAACTGATTACAATGATTACAAATATTTTTATCAGCTGTAAAAATGTAGCTTACAAAAAATAGTAGAAATATATAATTAAGTTTTTGGTGCATCTTCAATTTTTATCATGAGTCAAAATGGTGATAAATTTACCCTAATTATTTGTTCGAATTATTCAAATTTTAAAGTTATTCAAAAAATAGTAACTCTTGTAAGAGTTACTATGTGTAATTTATCCATTATTCAAGTGTTAGAAAAAGATATTATATGAAAATTGCATTACTTACCGCTGGTGGAATTGCCCCCTGTTTATCCTCGGCCATTGGTGGACTCATTAAAGGGTATGCGACTCAGTATCCTGATGCTGAAATGATTGGATACTTGCATGGATATAGAGGTCTTCTACTCGGGAATTCCATAACTATTTCTGAAGATGTGAAGCAGAATGCAGAGATTTTGTTTGAATTTGGTGGGAGCCCAATAGGCAATAGTCGTGTAAAATTGACGAATGTTGAAAATTGTGTAAAAATGGGCTATGTGAAAGCAGGTGAAAATCCACTACAAGTTGCAGCGGAACAATTGATAAAAGATGAAATTACCATATTGCATACTATTGGCGGGGATGATACCAACACCACCGCTGCTGATTTGGTCGATTATTTGTCTAACAATAATTATAATTTAACTGTGGTGGGTTTGCCAAAAACTGTTGACAATGATGTATATCCTATTCAGCAAACATTAGGTGCATGGACAGCTGCGGAACAGGGTGCCGTGTTCTTTGAAAATGTTGCCAATGAAAGTACGACCAGTACACGACAACTCATTATTCATGAAATAATGGGGCGAAACTGTGGATGGTTGACTGCAGGCACTGCATTTGAATATAGAGAACGTTTGAAGGAGAGAAGATTCCTCCCAGATTTATTAGTTTCTCAGGATCGTTGGGATGTGCATGCAGTCTATATTCCTGAAGTAGATATTGACATACAATCAGAAGTCATTCGTTTACGTAAAGTAATGGATGAGAAAGATTGTGTGAATATATTTTTAAGTGAGGGGGCAGGGATTGACAGTATCGTTGCAGAGATGGAGGCAAATGGTGAAGATGTGCGGAGAGATGCATTTGGTCATGTGAGATTAGATGAGATAAATCCCGGGCAATGGTTTGCAAAACGGTTTGGCCAAGAGATTGGTGCTGAAAAAGTATTGGTGCAGAAAAGTGGTTATTTTGGAAGATCTGCAGCATCCAATAAAAAAGATTTGAACCTCATACTTAAAACTGGAAATTTAGCCATAGAAATGGCTATTGCCGGAAATAGTGGTGTGATAGGTTTAGATGAAGATAATGGGAATGAATTATCGTGTATAAATTTTGAAAGAATTAAAGGGGAGAAACCCTTCGATTATAGCCAGGCATGGTTTAAAAATATGCTAAATGAAATTGGTCAAACTATTTAAGAAAGGGTCATGATGACACATAAAGAAGAGTTAATAAAAAATGCTAATTTGATGGTAGCAAAAGGAAAAGGTATCTTAGCTGCTGATGAGAGTACGCCAACCTGCACAAAACGTTTTACATCTATTGAAGTTGATTCAACCGAAGCAAAACGAAATGAATACAGAGATATGCTTCTAACCACCCCCAATATGGAAAATTATATTAGTGGCGTCATATTTTATGATGAAACACTTCGCCAATCTACAGTTGAGGATAATACTCCGTTTACCACACATCTATTAGACAAGGGAGTAATTCCTGGAATTAAAGTTGATATGGGTGCGAAAGTATTGTCAGGCCATGAAGATGAGAAAGTTACTGAAGGTTTAGATGGGCTTCGGGAGCGACTCACTGAATATTACAAAATGGGTGCTCGTTTTGCGAAATGGCGTGCAGTTATAACCATTGGTGATGGAATTCCTACCCAAGCATGCTATGAAGCTAATGCTCATGCGCTCGCACGCTACGCATCTCTTTGTCAAGAAGCGGGGATTGTACCAATTGTGGAGCCAGAAGTATTGATGGATGGTAGCCATACCATAGATGAATGTTTTGATGTTACTGTTTCTGCCCAGAAGGAAGTATTCAAGCAATTGGGTACTCAAAATGTTATGCTCGAAGGCATTGTTTTAAAACCCAACATGGTAGTTTCAGGAAATAAATGTACAGTACAAGCTGGCGTTGAAGAAGTGGCCAACCGAACTGTTGAGTGTTTGAAATCTACAGTACCATCTTCTGTACCTGGGATTGCATTTCTTTCTGGTGGTCAGTCCAGTGAAGATGCTACCGCTAACTTAAATATGATGAATGCTAAATATGGTGATGATTTACCATGGAATTTAACTTATTCATATGGGCGTGCGTTACAGCAGTCCGCATTGAATACGTGGTTGGGTAAAACTGAAAATGTGCCTGCAGCTCAGGATGCATTTTTTCATAGAGCAAAGCTGAACGGGCTTGCCTCCAAAGGTGAATATAGTGAATCCATGGAAGAAGTGGCAGTTTAATTATTTTCATATATGAAAAAAAA
>JABHHG010000030.1 GCA_018671635.1 Fidelibacterota bacterium
ATACCGTCAGATGCTGAACGTCCTGCTTTTTTTTGAGCCTTGGCCACACCTGCTTTACGCAGAACGTCCATGGCCTTTTTAATGTCATTTCCAGCTTCATCCAAGGCACGTTTGCAATCCATCATGCCTGCACCAGAAATTTCACGTAATTCTTTTACTGCGGATGCACTTGCAGCCATAATTATTTTTGCTCCACATTAGATTCTTCAACAACCACTTCAGCTACTTCTTCAACAACTTCAGTTGAATCTAATGCAGATGCTGTTTCCACTTCAGCAGTCGGTACTTCAGCTACTTCTTCAACAGAACCGCCCTGTGCTTCAATAGCACAGTTCGCAATATAATCAACAATAATACCAATTGATTTCATTGAGTCATCATTACCTGGGATTGGAAAATCAATATTTGTAGGATCAGTATTACTATCAACAATACCCATTACTGGAATACCCAAAGTTTTGGCTTCCGCAATGGCAATCTTCTCACAAATACCATCAACAAAAAATATTGCTGAAGGTAAATGCTTCATATCTTTAATACCACGATGAAGATCGGCAAGCTTAATTCGCTCACGTGCAAGCATACCCAATTCTTTTTTTGTGAGATTTTCATAAATTGGAGAAGATTCCTTTTCCAATAATGAAAGTCGTTTAATACTTCTCTTAATTGTAGCATAATTAGTGAGTGTTCCACCCAACCAACGTTCCACAATATAATACATCCCGCAACGATCAGATGCTTGCTGAACTACATCTTTCGCTTGTTTTTTAGTACCCACAAATAAAATGTGTCCACCTTCATGTACAATACGCGTCACTTCTTTACCTGCACGATTTAATGCTTTACTTGTTTCCTTAAGATCAATGATATGAATACCATTTTTCTTTGTTGCCAAGAAAGGTTTAAAGTTAGGATTCCAACGACTGGTAGGGTGTCCAAAATGTGTTCCTGCTTTTAGCAGATCATCAATTTCAATATGATTCATAAAACCTCTATATAAATTTTAACGTTTAGAGAACTGGAAGTTCTTACGAGCACCGGGCTGACCACATTTTTTACGCTCAACTTCACGTGAATCACGGGTTAACATTCCTGCTTTTTTCAATTGTGGGCGTAGTTCTGTGTCAATTTTTTCAAGTACGCGTGCAATACCATGTCGAATGGCACCAGCTTGTCCTGATAAGCCACCACCATCAACATTAACATCGATATCGTATTGACCACCTAGACCAACCAATTCCAATGGTTGCTTTAATACCATTTTTGAAGTATCACGTCCAAAATATTCTTCTAATGGGCGCCTATTTACAACAATAGCACCCTTACCTTTTGTAAACCGAACACGTGCAACAGAAGATTTTCTTCTACCCGTTGCTATCCATGTTTCACTTGCTTTCTTTGGCATTTATATCCCTTAGATTATAATTGAATTGTTTGAGGCTTTTGAGCAGCATGTGGATGCTCAGTGCCTGAATATACTTTAAGATGTGTATTAAGTTGACGGCCCAATCTATTATGAGGCAACATTCCTTTTACAGCATTCGTAATAATTCTATCAGGATGCTCTAATCTCATGCGCTTTAAACTGGCTTCTTTTTGACCACCAGGAAACCCTGTGTGATGCCAGTATTTCTTATCTTCTTCTTTGTTACCCGTTACTTTTACTTTTTCAGCATTGATAACTACAACAAAGTCACCCATATCCATATGGGGAGTAAAAGCAGGCTTAGCCTTGCCTCTAATAATTTGGGCAATTTTACTTGCTAAACGGCCTAAAGTTTGGCCCTCAGCATCAACAATATACCAATCACGTGTAATTTCATTTAGTTTAATAGAAGTCGTTTCCATTAAAAACCTTTATATAGTCGTTTAAATACAATAAATCACTGTATATACAGCCTGCAAATTTAGAGGGGTTTTCGTTGTTATGTCAAGGATTAATCAGTGAATTTTTATTAATCTAACTTACCGAAGGCATAATCACCACATATTGTCATTATGACTTCACCTTTAAATGTCATTCCTAGCATGGGTGAGTTTTTTGATTTTGAATATATATGCGCTGTTGACATTTCCCAATTTGATGCCTCATCAACAATAGTTATCTCCGCAGGCGTACCCACCTCAAATGCATTTATTTCCCATTCCAATACAGATGCAGGTCCAGCCGTCAACCAACCGATAACATCTTCAACAGAGAACCCTTCACCCTGCAATGTAGTGTTTGATAATGCAAATGCAGACTCTAAACCAATCATTCCGCATGGCGAATGCTTCATATCTTTTTCTTTATCTTCTATGGTGTGAGGTGCATGGTCTGTTGCAATACATGTGATGACATTATCATTCAATCCTTGAATTAAGGCTTTACAGTCGACATCCGTTCTGAGTGGAGGTGCAACTTTTGCATTCGTATCAAAATCAATTAAACTATTTTCTGTTAACCCTAAGTGATGCGGGGTCACTTCAGCCGTAACATTCACACCTTTTGCTTTATATTGTCGGATAATATCAACTGATTTTTTTGTAGAAACATGGGGAATATGAATCCGACCATCCACAAATTCAGCGATTTCTAAATCCCGAAATACCATAACAGATTCTGATATATCTGGATTTCCATCTAATCCCAAACGAGTCGACAATGGACTTTCATTCATTAAACCTTCATTTCGCAAGGGAACATCCTCTGCATGATTAATTACAGGCACTCCATACATGCTACTATACTCTAATGCGAGTCGAAGTACATGCCCATTCTCAACTGGCAGGCCATCATCGGATAATGCTACCGCACCTTCTTTAATCATTTCACCATACTCAGCTATCTCATTGCCTTTTTGACCAATAGTAATAGCGCCGATGGGGTAAATCTGAATAGGAACACTCTCCGCTTTATCTTTGATAAATCGAATTGCTTCAGGTGTATCTAATGGTGGGTCAGTATTAGGCATAACGCAAACACGTGTGAATCCGCCTGCCATTGCGGACATTGCACCTGTCTCCAGAGTTTCTTTATCTTCTCGCCCAGGAACACGAAAGTGTGCATGAAGGTCAATAAATCCTGACGTAATTATTTTACCTGTACAATCAATTTGTTGTGCATCTGATATATCAATATTTCCAACGGCTATTACTATGCCGTCTTCAAGCAAGATGCTTCCATCAATATTTACTTTTTTAAATGGATCATAAATAGTACCATTTACTAATGCCCATTTTCCTGATAAAATTTTATTTTTTCTCATCTTTCCCCTCTTCTTCAGGACCCAATAATGAATATAATATACTCATACGAACAGCCACACCATTCAAAACCTGATCAAGAATAATGGCTTGATCGCCATCGGCCACAGAGCTGTCAATTTCTACACCTCTATTCATTGGGCCAGGATGCATAATCACAATTTCTTTTTTATGTCTATTCAATCGCTCTTGCGTAATACCAAAGAAATCTCGATACTCACGCACTGATGGAATAAGCCCCACTCCCATTCGCTCTCGTTGAATTCTTAAAATATTCAATACATCTGCCCATTCTACAACTTCATCCACATCATGACTTACAGATACGCCTAATTCTTTAATCCCAATTGGAATCAAATGTGGTGGGCCACAAAGGGTAACTTCTGCACCCATCGTTATAAGTCCATGTATGTTTGAAAGGGCAACGCGACTATGAGAAATATCACCAATGATGGCAACTTTTAGGCCTTTTAAGTATCCAAATTTTTCGTAGAGACTCATCATGTCCAGCATGGCCTGTGTTGGATGCTCATGTTTCCCGTCTCCTGCATTTATTACAATTGCATCCACATACTTTGTTAATTGAAGGCATGAACCGGGAACGGGATGTCTCATCACGACGCAATCCATTTTCATAGCATGTATGTTTTGAATTGTATCCTTAAAACTTTCACCTTTATTCAAACTGGATGACGATGCAGAAAAATTGGTCACATCAGCAGACAATCGTTTTTCAGCCAATTCAAAAGACATGCGAGTACGTGTAGAATTTTCGAAAAAGAGATTAACCACATTCTTACCCGTTAAAGAGGGTACTTTTTTAATTGGACGGTCTAAGACTTCTTTAAACATGAGTCCAGTATCAATAAGATGTTGGATGTCTTCTTTCGGAGCACCTTCTAATTTTATAAAATGTTTTGTACTTAATACGCCCATTCTATTCTCCATATTCCATGAGGAGGACTGCATCCTCTCCATCTACCTCATTCACATGAACATGGATATGCTCATTTAATGATGTTGGATAATTTTTACCTACATAGTCTGCCTTAATAGGCAATTCACGATGTCCACGATCTACCAATACTGCAAGCTGAACGGATGCGGGCCGACCAAAAGAAAACAGGTCATCCATGGCTGCACGAATAGTTCTACCCGAGTACAAAACATCATCAACTAAAACCACGTCTTTACCATCCACCTCAAAAAGAATACTTGATGAGCCAATTTTAGGTGAGCCTAAATTTGTTCTAAAATCATCACGATAAAAAGTCACATCAATTGTGCCTTGAGAAATAGTTTCACCAGAGATTTCTTGAATATGCCCTACCACTCGGTGGGCTAATATTTCTCCACGTGTACGAATTCCCACAATAGCGATATTACTTAAATCAGTATTGTTCTCAATAATCTCATGAGCCAGTCTTACTAATTTTCGCGCAATATCCTTTTCTTGTAAAAGGGTTGCCTTAACTGTTTTCATTTTTGACCTTATTTGTTACCGGGTAAGAAAAACGCTCCATTAGGAGCGCGAGGATAAAAGTTCAATATGTTGTGATACTCTTACCCTTTACTACCTCCCGGGTAGATTTAAAGGGGTTATGATGGGTGAAATTTACGAATCATTTTTTGTATATCACTAATAGAAACTCAACAACAAAGTATGTAATTTATACAATGCTCAAACTCATGGATTTCTATATTCTCAAGCAATTCATTTCTAAATTAGTGGCAACTACCATAGCATTTATTGTGATTTTTATTGTTGTGGATATTATTGATCATCTGGATAAATTCATAGATGCATCTATGCCAGCGGTAGCAATTTTAAAATATTATATTTATACCATCCCCTGGTTTGTGAGTATTGGGTTTCCTATGGCCATGCTGCTGTCCACCGTTTTCACTTTAAGTATTTTGCAAAAAAATAGTGAACTCACTGCCATAAAAGCATCGGGCGTAGGATTTAGACGCATTGCCACACCACTACTTATTATGGGATTCATATTCAGTCTTCTGTCATTCGGATTTGATAATTACGTGGTTACCAAACATTATCAAAAACGATTATTGTTGGAAGAAGAACATGGCATCAGAAAATCTCGAACGAAAAATGCAAAAAAGCGAAATATTTACCGACAATTGGATGCCAACACCATTCTCTCCATCAAACGATTTCAATTCAATAATAAAATGGCCTATGGAATTTCTATTCAAAAGTTTGACGGTCAATCCCTTACCTATCGATTAGACTCTCCTAAGATGCAATGGAATGATAAAGAACATTCATGGATAATCCCTAATTACACTATTCGGCAATGGAATAATGGACAATTAGAATTTTCTACACATAATCAAGATAGCACTATGTATTCAGAAATTACTCCCATTGATCTAACACGAGAAACAGGGAAACCAGAAGAAATGGATTATAAAAATCTTGCAGAGTTTGTTGAGAAATTACAACGGAATGGAATCTATGAACCACGGTGGGCAGTAAATTTGCATTTTAAAACTGCCTTGGCAGGCACATCCTTCCTCATGGTTTTATTTGGGCTTTCATTAGCTATTCGTAAACCGCGTAGCAGTTTAGCTATTGGAGTGGGAATGAGCATTGGTGTAATATTTTTGTATTATGCTGTGCTTAAATTTGGACAAACTTTGGGCTACAAAGGGGTGCTGGATCCTTTCATTTCGGTATGGGGTCCCAATTTTATATTCTTCTTAATTGGAAGTTATTTATTTTCCCGAACTAAAACCTAATTCTACTTTACATACTCGTCGAAGAACGAGATGATTTGACCATTCAGAATAGATAAAATTTCTTTAGCAGGTAATTTCCCTGAAATACCAAATTTCTTCGCCAAGGGAGAGAAATAAGGAGTGTCAGAATAATCAAAATGCTTTGTTCCATCTAATATCAATTTTTCTGCATCCGATGTGCTTCGGGCAATCAATGTATCTAATTTTTCATAATTTAAGGTTGTGTCCCATTCTGGCCGCCCGATATATAAGAGGGGTACATTTAAGCCATCATCAATCACATGCTGTGGAATAGGCACATTCCACCCATCTAAAGAAATGCATGCATCTATTCGACTATCAATATGGGATGCCATGACACTGGTGGCACCACCGTAAGAATGACCAAATATTCCGATACGATCTAAATCCATTACTTCCCAAGGAGATTTGTCAGCTCTACTTCTTACTTCTAATTCATCCAGCAAATATTGGATATCTGCAGTTCGCGTTTTAATTTGAGGCAATCTAAAATCCCAGAAATCCTTTTCTGTTAATTTTACACCCTTACCACGTTTGGCTTGAAGGAATGTAATTCCAGAGCGATAATCAGCCACCGTACCGTCATCAAAAATAGTAACATTTGCATCAAAGGGGTGGTCAGCTGCAATGACGAAATACCCTTGACTCACCAATTCTTCAATATGTGCCGTATTTTGGGCGCGCATTCCACCCAATCCATGTGAAAAAACAATAACGGGAATATTTTCTACATCTGGATGTAAAGGCGCATTCAATATAGAATTAGTTCGAATATCTTGTATATGACGAATCATAAAAACGGGCAGTTCTAATTGCTGTGATAAAGGACCCAATCGCTTATCAGGGTTATCCATATATGGATATCTCTCACTATTAACTTCATTTGTGGGATACCAAATCTGAACCACCAACTTCCGCTTATCATCTACATCATCTTCAGTAAACCACTCATCTCGCGCACTGTCCGTCCAATTGAATATTTGTGTACCTATAGAATACTCACCATTGGGTACGGGTAAATTTTTAAATGGAATTAGTTTTGGCATAATGACTGAGCATCCAGAGAAAAGGATACTTGATATGAGTAATAAGAATTTATTTTTCATTTACAACCTGTTTCAGCCAACCATCATGGTGGATATAAATTTAACAAATAACAACACCAATGGTACTATCATGATCAAAGTTTTTGGTGAATATGGTATTTTACTAAATGCTGAGGAACGCCTTGATTCGTTAACCGCAAGAATATCTACATTATTAATTGTACGTAAAAGTTTAGGGCGTTCATTTTCAATTTCTTGTTTCACTAATGATTCAAAACTTTTAGACTGCCCCATTCTTCTATCACTCAGAATATTAACCGTCAATCCTAATGAATCGAATTCAACAATTTCAGAAACATAAATTATCATTTGATTGTTTAAAACTAATTCAAAATGTTTACCTGATTTTTTGTACTCAATTAATTGATGATACACAGTAGTACTATTGTCGGCTTCACTGGATTGTGAGAATAGCACTGAAACAATTAATAACAAAGTTGTTAATCTCAATTTCATTACTTCAATGAGCTTTCATCTCCTCAGATAAATACTCTTTTTGGGGAGAGGTATTTTGTTTCAAATTCTCAATATCTTGAACTGCCGCTAACACATCACAGCGACTAATTTGCCCAACCAGTTTTTTGCCATTTAAAACGGGAACTCGCCTGAAATGATTCTTTAAAAAGAGGTCAGCCACTACAAAAATATCTGTTTCGGGTGCAACCGTTTTCACATCCTCCGTCATATAACGAGAAACAGCACCACTTGGCATTTTGTGAAATGATCCATTTGCCATAATTCGCAGACAGTCTTTCTCTGTAAGAATTCCAACCATTTCTGCAGAGTCATCAATTACGGGTGTACCCGATATACGATGATGGAGCAATTTATCAATGGCCTTATAAATATTTAAATCTTTGTGAACTGTAACAACGCTTTGAGTCATATAATGTTGAACCGTGTGTAGCGTATCCATCTTTCTCCTTAATAATCTTTCTTTGACTGCGTCTATATCTTAGCACTGAATAAATTTTGGGTCAAGAAAAGTATTTATCCGTGGAAAATGAGCGTTCGTTGTCCATGGAGCAAAATTCGATGTTGCAAATGTGCCTTTACCGCAGAGGTGAGTACGCGCCGTTCAATGTCTCTCCCAGCTTGAATCATCTCTTTCACTGAATACTGATGGGTTACCGACTCCACATCTTGCTCTATAATGGGACCTTCATCTAACGCTTCCGTTACATAATGGGCAGTAGCACCAATCATTTTTACCCCACGAACCCATGCCTTATGATAGGGCATATCCCCTTTAAAAGCAGGGAGAATCGCATGATGGATATTGATAACTCGACCCTTATATTGCTGAACAATTTTAGGTGAAAGAATCTGCATATATCGCGCTAAAACTACAATATCAATATTATGGGTTTTCAGGAGTGATAAAATCTCTTTTTCTTGGAATTCTCTATTTTCAGCATCCACAGGTAAATGATAATACTCAATTCTATATTGCTCTACACTACTTCTCAAATTGTCGTGATTGCTTATCACCAATGGGATATTGCAATTTAATTCTTTTGATTGGTGTTTCATTAGTAAATCACTCACATGGGCTTGCTCTTTTGTGCAAAGAATGGCCATATTCAATGGCATTAGTGGGTCATGGATAGTTAGTTTTCCGGAGAGTTTTCCCTCAATCTCATTCAACAGATCAATAAGAGCATTTGATGGAATAGTCATACTGCTCAAATCTGCATGGGCACGCATGAAAAATAGCCCTTCATCCGGCTCAACATGTTGCTCGAGAGATAATACATTTACCTTGTGCTGATAAAGCAATTGTGTAAATTGTGCAATAATGCCCCGTTGGTCAGGACAGGTTAAGTGAAAAATCATCTCCGACATGATTTAAAATTATATGCCTTTTCACGTAAATGAAAATCTTTTATTCAATCATTTTTGAAATTTTTATTATTTTTCCATCGGATTTCATGCTGATACCACCATGCTCATCGGTTCTGAATAATGTAGCACCATTATTTTTCCACCGATCCATTATTAGTGATGATGGATGTCCATATTTGTTCATTTTACCCAATGAGATGATGCCATATTGTGGAGATGCATTTTCTACAATTTTCAGTGAAGAGCTGGTTTTTGAGCCATGATGCCCCACCTTCACCACATCCACATCTAAATAAGCCCCTAATTTTGAATAAATATTTTCAGCTTGCGTTTCTGCATCTCCAGTAAATAAAAATGAATTATTTCCGTGATCAATACGAACCACAATGGATGCATTATTAATATTTGACACATGTTTAGAATATGAACTATCTGGAAATAATACCGTCAATATCAGTCCATCAATTTCAAAAACTTCTCCAGGGCGTGGATATTTTACCATTGTTCG
The DNA here is from genome assembly GCA_018671635.1 of Fidelibacterota bacterium. GTDB lineage: Bacteria > Fidelibacterota > Marinisomatia > SCGC-AAA003-L08 > D37C17 > JABHHG01. Next base: position 9,490 of record JABHHG010000030.1, read on the forward strand.
ATTTTCTACAAATTTCTCCATGATTGATTGATACAATCCAGATTCATAATAATTGTATGTATCCCAAACGACCTCAATTGGAATCTCATCCAAAATGGTTTTGAGTCCACCAATATGATCTGCATGGGGATGACTCATTATGGCTAAATCAATTTGTGTAAACCCCTGGTTTTTCAAATATGGGAGGATGACATACTTCCCATAATCTTTACCAAATCCTTTATATCCAGCATCAATAAGAATTGCGGTTTCATCATTATGGATAATGCATGCATCCCCTTGCCCCACATCAAGGAATGCAAATTTATAATTTGATTGATTACTTACTTCAGGCCATACCCAGCCATTCATCACAATTAAACCAAAAATAATAAACCCTTGCGCATATCGTTGGATAGAAATACTCATGACCAAAATCCATAATGAAAGTAATAGGAGGATGAAGATAGTGGAAAAGCTATACACTGGAACATATGAATAGGGAAAATTACTCACTATGGAGCTGATGAAATCTAAAACCCACATACATCCCCACATGGCATTACCATAAATATTGGCAAAATAATTAGAGAAAAGTGAAAAGAAAAGCGTTGTTATGCCCGTAAGTACTGCCAAAGCTGAGAGGAAAATAGCAAAAATATTTGTGAATAACGACCATAGAGGAATCTGACCAAATACAAATGCGATAGGTAAAAATGTGCCCATCTGCGCCCCCATTGAAACTGCAACATAATCGGACCCCCATCGAAACCATGGCTTTTGCCTCCACAGTTGTAATTTTTCATTGTTTTTTATTAATATTTGTAGCTGACCATAGGAATATAGAATTCCGGCTACTGCACCAAAAGACAACTGAAAGCTCAAATTGAATAGTTGATTGGGATCAATAAGTAAATTTACAAACCCCACCACCCCTAAAATATTCCATGCACTGGTTTTAAATTCTTTCAATTTAGCGTAGGCGTACAATATTGCCATAATTCCGGCTCTTATTACACTGATGGGCCACCCCGTGATACCCATATAAAATATCATTCCCACTAAAATTAGCAAAAATCTCAATTTGGCATTCAAATAGAAAATACTACCCAATAAATGGAGAACCAAAAGTATATAGCCCACATGTAATCCCGATACAGCCAATATATGAATAATTCCAGATGCTTTAAAATTCTCCTTTAATTCTTCGTCAATTTCTGACTTCACGCCGATGAGTAGCCCCAATGCCATACCCGTATACGGTTCAGAAATAAATTTATTTATTTTCAGAATTATTGACTGTCGAATGTGAAAGAATATTCTGTTAATATTCAGTGGACCTGAAATTTCTGTGACCAATTCTGAATCTTTGCTGAAAATTAAATCAACCCCTTTGGACTTATAATACTTTCGTGCATCAAATTGTCCCGGATTCCGGGCCTCATCTGGGATATATATTTTCCCTCGAATATGCAATATATCTCCAGGAGTTGAGGTCAAACTATCTTCAACAGAATAGAGAATCCCCAATCCATCGGCGTTTAAAATATAGTTTACCCGTTTGGTCGTTTGGTACACCGAAATTATGGGCGATTCAATTTCAACGGTTTGGGACGAATAATTTTCTAATTCTAAAGTAGGATTCTCCCATAACCATATTGACCACATCAATGAAAATATTACAGTGGGGATAGCAACATTATGGTATCGGGAAAAGAGTATTAAGCTACTAATAATGAGTATTGTGAAGGGAAAAATAATTCCCGCCTGAAAATTGACTGCCAACAAAATAGCCATTATCTGAAATGGGATAAACTTATAAATTGGATTCTGGACGAAGAATGTATTCATGTTTTTTAAACCATTAAAATAGTTTTTTACTGACGATTATTTGCATCCTATGTCAATTGATTCCACATAACTTCTCTTTTGGATTCCACTGACTGTGTCAATGGGGGTTTTAAAATCGACATAGTTGATTAACTCCATAGCCTTCTTCTTGTGGATTCCATTGACTGAGTCAATGGAGGCTTCCCCCCTACTTCTTGGGTGCTTTATATACAAACCAATCTTCATTGGTAATTTCATGGAAATGGTCAGCATCCTCAATTAGAACTTGAGCCGTAGTAGATTTTACTGCCGCAATCTCAACCCGAACTCCCTCTGCTTTCAAGTGATGCACCAATTCAACGAAGTCTGAATCGCCAGACATGATGATGATAGTATCAACCTTTGATGCCAGCTGTGTGGCCTTAATTGATAATGGAATATCAGCAGATTTATGACAGGGTATCACCGACCCATAATAATTTTCATGCAAACGCTCAGCAAACTTAGATGAAATAGCCTTTCCTTCTCTAAAATAGAGAAGGCGGTTCAGTCCGCGACCATTTAAAAGTTTGGGGATTAAGGTGTCGAAATTGATCATGGTATTCTTAGATTTGGACTCACTATGAATACTACGCTCAATATTATTTCCATCACAAAGGATAGCTACTGATTGATTTATGATTATGTTTTCCATGGCCGAATATACAGTTATTCAGTCAATTCATCAAGAGTGATGATTTACAGGTGGGTCTTACTCAGTATATCCGTTTACAATGGGATATCGACGACCGACACCAAAAGCCTTTTTAGAAATACGAATTCCCGGTGGGGCTTGACGTCGTTTGTACTCTGAATATCGGACTTTCTGCATCATTTCTGTAGCCAGTTCAGAATCAAAGCCTGCATTGACTAATCCTGCCGAATGAAGGCCGTTCGTCACAATGGCATCTACCAGTGGACTCACCACATCATAGTCAAAGGGGTCCACTTGATTGGGACTCAATTCTGCTGAGGGTGGTTTCGTTAATGTTCCCTCAGGGATAACTTCTTTTCCAAAATGCTCATTGATCCAGCGGCATACTGAATAGACCTGAGATTTATTCAAATCGCTAATGACCGCCAAGGCACCACACATATCACCGTACATGGTGCAATAACCCAATGCAGATTCAGTTTTGTTTCCCGTGTTTAGCACCAAGGCATTTTTCTTATTGGCAATGGCCATGAGTAGATTCCCCCGAATCCGTGCTTGGAG
>JABHHG010000029.1 GCA_018671635.1 Fidelibacterota bacterium
ATTTTAAAGTTTTTAAATTTTTACGAAGTTTAACCGGATTGTAGATATCCTTTGGATGTATATCAATGATCTCATCGATCTCATTTTTTGAAAAAAACTTAGATCCATCATAATTGATTTTACTAATGCGGTACTTGCTGCCCTCCTTAATCAAAAATTTAATATTAACATTTGAATCTTGGAAGACTTCAAATGAAGATGATATTGAAACATCAATATAGCCAAGTGTCTGATAATAATTTTTTAATGTAATTTCGTCTAAATGAAGTTTTTTTTGACTAAATTCATTTTTGGAAAAAAAACCTCTAGACTTTAGCCTAATTTTATCTTTTAAATTCGAATTTGTCAACTCTTGATTTCCTTCAAATTCTAAATCATACACATATTGAATATCACCTCCCACTAATAAACTAAAAATTGATAATAATAGGAAAAATTTATTTCTCATTATTATCAATATTTGTATTTATAGCGAAAGTTAAAATGCCAATATTGATTTTCGTCAATTCTAGCAACAACTGACATATTTCTGTTTAAACGATATGCCATCTCATATTCATTCATCTTGTCATTTTGATTTAGATTTATTCTGGTATTTAAATATAAATTTGACGAAACTCTTTTCCCTAGATATACATTTACATTAGAGTCATCTAATCCACTAATTATTGAACCACTTCTGTTAACTTTAAATTCATCTAATTCAGTATAAAGTGACACATTTCGTTCCAACTCACGTTCCATATAGTTGGCAAGTAATTCACCCATTTGACTTGATGCAGAAGGGTCCTCAATAGTATCACTATCCTTAAACGTTAGCATTCTCAATATGTCACTTTGTGAATACTGCTGAGATGATGATTCAAGAATCAAATTTGGATTATCAAGAAAACCAATAAAAGTTATATCAATACTTTCATCTGCTAATTGGGTTTGAGTACTAATTTCAGCATACGGTGCAGCTTTTGATGGATCTAAAATTAGTTTTCCTTCAGCTTGAGAAAATTCATTATTATTATAATTAAATGACCCCTCAATTATATTTATTTTCCCTGAAAATACAAGCTCATCGGTATCAGATGAAATTATATTTATATCACCATCAACCAACATTTTTACTTCATCCGTATCTATCAATATACCATCTTGAAATGGGACATGAATATTATACTTTATTAACTTACCCTTAGAGTTATTTTCCATATCTATCTGAAATTCATCCCCGAAACTAAGTAATTTAAAATTATTAGGCGAGGGCCTAAATTCACCAGATACTAATAAAGTATCTTTTCCTGTGATAAATATTTCTGCATCTCCCTCACCAGTAAATTGACCATAGGTGCTGCTCATGTATATATCATTCCCATCAATACTTACCGTGTAGTTTGGGTTAAAAAAATCTGATAAATCTAAAGTACCATTTACAGATATATTATTATCAGACTCTCTTCGACTTGAATAACCAAATATTTTTTTTGTAATATTTAGTACATTAGTAACCAGATCCTTGTCCAATTCAGTTTTTATCAATTTACCAGTTAACTTTTTGATTACTAGTTTATTATTTGCAATTGTTGCAATTCCACTAAGTGATTGAATTTCGTTATCCAATTGTAATGTTTCTAACTTTGCATCTTGAATGGAGATTTGGCCACCTCTTATTGGATTCTGTAAGGTTCCCGACAATCCCAATTGCATTGTAAATTCACCATTTAAAGATTCTATTTGATCAATATATGGTACCAGAAATTCAAAGGAATTAGATTTTCCCGTAAATATGAAATCCAGCGGTTGCTCCATGATGTTTTGGTCGACCATTTTGATGAAATTCAAATTTGCAGGTATTGAACCTGTGCCAGTATACTCTCCAGCTTCTGTTAAAAGATTTATACCTTTAAAAAACAATCTATCATTTTTATAAATAAGATTTCCTGATATGCTCTTAGCGACAATCATATCAAATGAAGGGTTTTCAATTTGTGACTTAAGTTCAATTCGAGGTGACAATGCAATCCCATCTATATATATTTTTCCTGATAGTAATCCATTTGTTTTTTGCTCCCAAGGGAAATATCGCATTAAATAAGAGATTTCAAATTTATCAAATTCACCATTCAAATGTAATAAATCACCTTCGGAAAAAATATTTTCTATGCCAGTTGCAGTCAGCCATCCATTGAAGTTGAGTTGACCAATATCAGTATTAATATTTACTTGAGAGAGCGTTAAACGATGATCGTGTAATGATGCTTGAATATCTAAATTTTCAAAAAGAATATCATCAAAATTACCATTTCTAAAATTTAGATTTGTAAGTAATGTTGGTATTCCATTATCAAAGGAAATATACAATTCGCCATTTATTTCTCCATTAATTCGGTCTTCGAATTGAAAAATTTTTTTTAACTCAACAATATCTATCTGAGATGCACGAAAATTAAGTAAATAGTTTTCTAAATCTAAATATTTTATTTGCGCGTATAGACTTCCCTGTCCAAAATCAATGGTCAGGGGTGAGGAAGTAATCATTCCATTAATTTTATTAAAAGTCATTTTGGTAGCACCAAAAGGAACATCTTTTAGGCGACCATTTAAATAGGCAATATTTAATGTTGTATCATTTAGAATAGTGAATTCCGACTCAATAGTTTCACCTGTAGAATTATTATAACCTTCAATAACGTTAATAAAATTATTCTTATCACCTTTCCCTTCTATAAATAATGAATCAAATTTTATTTCTGAAAAAAGTGGATGATAGAAATCTGCCTTATATTTTATGTTATTATTGTTTTTTTCAAACTTAGCATCACACCCATTTATCAGAAAATTATTCCAATTTAGTTTATCTGCATGGAGTACAATCTTGGAAAAAGTACTGCCTTGCTTTACTAGATGATCTATTTTAACATTAAAAGGTTCACCCTTGATAGCAGGTAAAGAAGGAAAGTGATTGGTGATTTGAGCGATATCAATTACATTAAGGTCACAATTTAAAGCACTGAGTTGTGTAGAAAAATTCCCATAATGCACCATTCCATTAGCTATATTAGATCTGAAACTGATATTCTTTAAAATATACGCATCATCACTAATTTCAATCATCCCAGTTAGCTGATCCATTGTTAATGAATTTGA
>JABHHG010000028.1 GCA_018671635.1 Fidelibacterota bacterium
AATAAAGGTAAATCATTCTTCACGAGGGTCGTCAATGACTTTAGGGTTTATGATTGTTGAAGGCAGTGAATCGGTAACTTTAAACGGTCGTCGATTAGAAAAAGGGATTGACTATAGTATTGACTATTTTTCGGGAACCCTCAACTTTTTAATTCCTGAGGCCACTGACCCAACGGCAAAAATTGATGTTTCTTATGAAGAGAATGAATTCATTTCATTCGATCAAAAACTATTGACGGGGACCCATTTAAAGTATGAATTTGGAGAGCGAAATTTTTTAAGTGGCGGTGCTTTTTTCTATAAGCAATCCATCTCTGAAAAGAAGGTTGATATCGGCTACGAACCCATGGAGAATTTTATTTGGAATATTAATGGCAAAATAGAACAAGATTTAGATTTTCTGACTTCTTCGGTAGATAACCTACCCTTTATCGAAACCAGTAAAACTTCAAAATTTAGAATTGAAGGTGAATATGCTGAGGTTTATCCAAATCCAAATCCATTGGGCCAAGCATTTTTAGATGATTTTGAATCATCCAAACGAACTACCGCCCCCAGCATTATGCAGCGTCAGTGGAAGATGTCTTCTCCGCCAGTAAGTGGAGTTAATATAATTCCTGATAATGCTAATCGTGGAAAAATGGCATGGTTTAATCCTTATTATGATGTGAATACTAAAGAGATTTGGCCTAATCAATCCACATCCACACAGGCAAATAACACCACTACAAAGACCTTGTCATTACAATCTAAATTTGTAAATATTGATGAAAATGAAATAGGTTGGAATGGAATTACCACCATTATGTATTCCAGTGATTTTGATCAATCTCAAAGTAAGTATCTTGATATTTGGCTAAATGCAGATTCGGTTCACGTTAATGATAACTTGGTGTTGCATATTGATATTGGGAGTATTAGTGAAGATTTAGATAATGATAATTTTTTAGATACTGAAGATGATGATATTTATGGTGGTGGAATGGGTGATAACATCCTGAATGATGAAGAAGATACGGGATTAGATGGATGCTTTGATGAGCAAGAAAATGGATTCGGAGGATGTTTACCATTTGGATACACCTATGAAAATCCACCAAGTGTAGGCATTATTAATAGTTCGGATTATGTTGATACTAATGATCCAAATGGTGATAATTGGAATTACTCAGAAGGATCTAATGATTATAGTAGTATTAATGGTTTAGAAGGAAATGGGAAAGCCATGGGGTCACGGTATCCCGATACTGAAGATTTGGATAAAGATTATAGTTTAGATTCTGTGAATGATTATTTTACAATGTCAATAAAACCCAATGACGAAGTTTCTGACCCATCAAGTAATATTGTTACTGAAACAGAAAGTGGTGGTGTTCCTACGGGGTGGAAATTATTCAGATTGCCACTATCAAAATTTGAAAAGCGTGGTGAAGAATTAGTAGAATGGACCGATGTGAGAAATATGAGATTATGGGTTGAAAGTGAAAACAATAGTCTTTCGGCAGGGGCACAAAGTATTCTTAAAATTGCAAAATTAGAGATAGTGGGAAATGAATGGGAGGAACTTGGCGAAATTGCATCTGATTCTCTCTATTTATCAGAATTTGCCATTGATTCAACCTTTACTATTGAAGTCATTAATACGGATGAAAACCCTGAATATTCAAAGCCTTCAGGGGTAGTCCAAGAAACGGATAGTTATAGTGGAATAACCCTAAAAGAGCAATCATTGGTCATGTCTTTCTTAAAAAATGTAGATTGTGAAGATACAAATTCTGATTGTAATCCAGGCGGTATTGATGAAGATAAGATTTTTGCAATTGAGAAAAATTTGAATCTTCTCACGGGTGATAAGAAAAATAGTTTTTTTGTATATGAAAATTTAGAAATGTATGTGTTTGGTGGTGATCCTTCTGCCATTGAAAGCTGGCCTTCTGATGGAGATGTAGATTTATTGTTTAGAATTGGTCGCGATGATAATTTTTATGAAATTCGCCAACCCATATATCCAGAATGGGATTCCCGCAATCACATCAATTTGAATTTAGATAAATTATCATCCAATAAATTGGTAATTCATCCCATCGAAAATTTTACAGATTCTGGCCCCGATTCTGTTTTCACTGTTATGGAAAATGGTTGTGGGGGAAGCCTACCAATTGGACATACTTATTTGGGGATATTGGACTCTTTGGCTTTGAGTCAAGATGATGTGTTCAATATTGAATATTTTAATGAGGTTCAAATTTGTGGATCTGAATATTGGGCTGGAGAATGTGAAAACTGTAGTAGTGATGATCCTAATGGTGATGATTATAGTTGTGGTCTTGATTTGTTATGCCCAGAAGATGAAGGGTATATTGCGCCCGATGCAGACCAAAGTGAACAGTTATCTGGTACAGAAGGGAATAATTCATATGATATGGGCGAAGCATTTATTGATGATAATTCTGACGGTGAGTATGATGACTTGTCAGATGAAGAATTATATGATGAAGATAATGAATTATGGATGTGGAAGGCTGCTTATTGTGATAACCAAGTTTCTACAACACAAGAAGAGTGTGAGAAGGACGGAGCTACTTGGGAGAATGGCTATGATATTGAGGCAGTTTGCAATAATTGTTCAGAATTAAGGGTGAAGGGTGAGCCAGCCATTGATAATTTGAAGTATATTATTGTTGGCGTGGTAAACCGAAGTGGTGAAAGTCTATATGGAAAAGTGCTATTAGATGAGCTACGTATGACTGGCGTGAAAAATGAAAAAGGAAAGGCTTTTCGTGTTGAAAGCTCAATTGATTTCGCAGACTTGTTAAGTATTAATGCATCATATGAAAAGAAAGATGCAGACTTCCATATGCTGCAACAAAGATTAGGTGCAGGGAATAATACTGAATCATACAACCTTACGGCAAAGTTAAATCCCAATTTATTTTTACCATCAAAATGGGGTATAAAGACCCCCATGAATATGACGTATAATCATAGTATTTCATCTCCAAAGTTTCGGCCCGGAAGTGATATTTTGGCAGGAAGTATTGAAGAGGCAGATTCGTCAATTCAAACTATCGATGATAAATTGACATTTAGTACATCATTTAATAAATCTGCTCGAAGTAAAAATTGGTTTGTAAAATCTACCGTTGATAATGTCACATTAAATTTTTCAGCTATCGGAAAACGAAGATCAACCTCAAGTATTGAACATGAAGAGTCATTAGATTTAAGCTCCTCTGCAAAGTATGCCTACAATTTTGGGAAGGAAAACTATTTCAATCTATTTAAGTGGATGAAAAAATTGCCTGTATTCGGTGATTTCCTTTCTGAGTCACGATTTTATTATTCTCCAGATAAATTGAGTGCCAATATTTCATTAAATGAGAATGACAAATTAAGTAAGCAAAGAGTCGGTACGGAGACTCCTTCATATAGTTTGAAAATGCAACGTGATTTTACCTTGAATTATAAATTCACCAAAAGTTTTCAAGTGAATTACACCAAAAATATCTCAAGTAATTTGGACGATTATAGAGATCATAAATATGATATCGTGAAAAATTTATCTCCAGGATTAATTAAAAATGTGAAAGAGAAATTTACCACTTCATTTTCACCCGATTTTTTGGGATGGCTAGACCCTAAAATTACTTATAATCCATCTTATTCATGGGATCTTGCAACCCAAAATGATAGTCTATCCCTCTCTAATATCAATGTGACGGCCCCCTTTAAAACTACAATGAATATTACTCCAAAAGAGATTGTGGAAATGTTTTATGCTCCAGAAAGTAAATCTGGGTCTTCAAGCCGATCGCGTTCACGAAGTCGAGGTAGAAAATCGTCATCTAAAAAATCTTCAAAAATATATGAATTTAAAAATCCAGTGATGAAATATTTCTTGGGTAAATTACATTCAGTATTCTCAATTGCAACAAAATTGAAGTTCACCTATGACCATTCTGAAACACATAAGTTGAATAATATTTTAGCATCAGATTCACCAGATTATTTTTATAGACTTGGTTTCAGTGAGACTCCTTCAAATTTAACTTATAATAATGATGCGGGCACGTATAGCTTTACGCATAAAAGAGATGACAAGTTCTCTGCTTCAACCAGTTTGAATCTCACATCGAAATTGCAAGTTTCTAAACTTGAGTATAAAAATAATATTTCCAGAACTACATCGTCCACATCCACACCACAATTATCGGTAAATACTTCAGAATCATTTTTACCTTTAGGGATGAATGGTGATGATGGGTTTCCGTTTGTGAACTGGAATGTTAATTGGTCAGGGTTTGAAAAATGGTGGATATTAGATCAGTATTTCAAAACCATAAGTCTATCTCATAGTTATAGCAGTGAGCGGTCGTCCACCACAAATGGAGATCAGTTAGAAAGTTGGAATTATACACAATCCCTTTCTCCGTTATTTGGGTTGTCGGTAAAGACTAAAGGGAAAAATAAATGGTCTTTAAATTTCACATTATCACACACTGAAACCATAAATAATAAGCGAATCGGAACGCCAACAACGCGAACCTATAATAATAAAATAAATGGTTCAATTTCTCATAATCGAACGGGCGGATTAAATATCCCTCTCTTTTTCTTTAGAGATTTTTACATTTCTAATGATATGAACTTTGATTTGAATGTTTCATGGAATCAAGATTACAAATTAATTGATCCTGGAAATGCTGCTTCCATTGATGATTTTAATGAAGATGAACGTTCATCCAGTTTGGATATTAAACCCAATGTTACTTATAGTTTTACTCGGTGGGTAAATGGTAATTTTTACTTCGTTTATAAGGTGTCAGAAAATAAAACTCTGGGCAAAACAGAAGAAAGAGATTTTGGATTCAAAGTTAACATCCGCATCCAAGGATAGCTCAATATGAAAAATAAAATTCTAATTTCAATACTCATTTGTTTACAATTTTTACGTTGCCAAGAAATTCAATATTTTGACGGAGATAGAGCATTAGCATATATCTATCAGCAATGTGAATTTGGTCCACGATATCCAGGAAGTGTGGGTCATGACAAATCAGTTCAGTATTTCACCCATTTTTTCAAAGGCTTTGGCGATACGTTTATTTCTATGAATGAAACAATTCTACATCCATACGACGCACCTGATTCTCTACGATTAACAAACTTTATGGTTCGCTATAATATGGATGCTCCCAAACGAATTATGCTCATGGCCCATTGGGACACTCGAAAAGTTGCCGACATGGACAAAAATGAAGATAACAGAAATACACCAATTTTAGGGGCAAATGATGGTGCCAGTGGAGTTGCTGTTTTAATGGTAATTGCTGAAATGCTCCATCATTTACCGTTAATAAATTTAGGTGTAGATATTCTACTTGTGGATGGAGAAGATGTGGGCCATTCGGGTGATTCACATAATTTTGGTATTGGAACCCGATTATTTTCAAGCCATATTCCTGAGCCCAGGCCTGAAGTTGCCATTTGTATAGATATGGTTGGGGATAAGGAGTTAACCCTTCCCATTGAACAATTCTCTTATATTCAAGCGCCTGATTTTGTAATGGATATTTGGAATTTTGCAAATCAATTGGGATATACTCAATTTCAAAAAACAATGGGAATACCTATAACTGATGATCATCGGGTTTTATTTATTCATTCTGGGATTCCTGCAATTGATATTATTGATTTCAATTATCCAAATACCAAAGAGAATTATTGGCACACAATAGAAGATACTCCCGATAAATGTTCAGCAGAAAGTTTAGCGGTAGTGGGAACCGTAGTATTGAACTATTTATATCAACTTGATGGAGCCATGAAATGACCAGTTATTGGGATGTATTGTCATTAGTGGGAGAAAGAGAATCTATTGAAATAATTTCATCATTAGTGCAAGATCAATCACTGGGTTGTATCGATACGGATCAAAAATTATCTTTATACTTTGACCCTGATAAAAAGAGTGAAATTGATACTTTATTGACCAGTTTAAATAGTTTACACAAATTTAATTTTGATTGGTCCACCCAAGAAACCGAGCCTTGGCATTTATCATGGAAAGAAAATTTTACGCCTATTTATGTGGATGATAAAATTGCAATAATCCCTGATTGGGAAGAGAATATACCCAATCATGAGCATGTACTCAAAATTAGGCCGGGGATGGCATTTGGTACCGGCCACCATGAAACCACGTTTTTGATGTTGGAGGCATTACTCAAATATGATATTTTGGGTAAGTCAGTATTAGATTTGGGAACAGGAAGTGGGATCCTTGCCATCGCTGCAAAATCATTAGGTGCGAACCAAATAATTGGCGTGGAGTATGATGGGGTTTGTGAAGAAAATTTCATGGAAAATTTGGAGTTAAATAATACATCTGAAATCGATTTTATCCAAGGAGATGCTACCACGTGGATGAACTTTAATTTTGATGTAGTTTTAGCCAATATTAATCGAAATGTTCTTTTAGAAATTATCCCCAATATGAAAAAGGCCACAGGAATAATATTGTTATCGGGCTTACTTACGACTGATGAAGAAATGATGCGACGAGTTTGTAACGATAATGGTTTGAAAGTGGAAGCGGTAAATACGAATGGTGAATGGATTTCAATGGAGTTAACTGTTGAATAAATCCCTAATTATAATTTTTACTCTATTTATAGTTTCTTGTGTAAACCAGGTGACTTTGGAACCATCCTCTCATTTTGAAATTGAGAAGGTACAAGTTGAAGTAGATAAATTTGAAAATGAGTTATTTCTTCAAGCTGATATTGATCATTGGAATGGCAATGAAAATATAGCATCTGTACAAGCTGAATTGAGTGTTTATCAGAATGGGGGCTATGAAACATTAGGGAGTTTTGTTCTGTTTGATAATGGTCAAAATGGAGATATAATTCCAGAAAACGGAATTTATTCATTATTGACTACCGCTGAAGAACTCATTGTTGTTGATGTTGAACCCGAGATTAAGTCTATAAATATGGTAAGCTATTATGAATTGGCTCAGTCAGAAAGTGATAGTTTATCAATAGAATTGACTGTTAGTGGAAAATCATTAAGAGTCATTTTTAACGCTGATGATATAGAGGGTGTTTCGACTCAGTTTACAAAATATATAAATTTGTCAAACACGTATATTGAAATCCAAATTAATGCTGATGGGATGTATAATGATAAATATCCCGAAGATGATAACATTTGTGATCGTGAGTGGAGTTTGAGTGATTATGGATTTCTCCACTATTTCAATATTGTAGCTTCAAGTCAATTGGGCAGTAGTAATAATTTTACTTATTCCACAAAAATTCCATTTCGTCCACTTGATGAATGTGGGGGTACTGGTGAGGCTTTATTTAAGTTTAATGTACATGATATGGATATTTCAAATTGCCTTTCAACAGAAGCAAATACATGTTCGGAAAATCTAATTGAACTATCCTCCATTGAGCGTTCATTAATCATTTCTGGTTGCGGTGATAATTACTGTACTGATGTTTACGAGAGTAATACTTCTTGTGCTGAGGATTGTGAATGAAATTTATATTCTTAATCATTATTTCAATTGGATTTTCATTCCCACCATCCTTCAATTTAGATAGAAACGCAGAAATTGTAAATGAGGGTTTACCTGATAATGGTATCATTGATATTGAAGCTATTTTGCATAATCAATTATATTTTGGTACGTCTTCAGGATTAGGCCGAGTAGATATTAATGGGGAAGAATTAATTTTTTCAACTGTCATGAATAATGCCATGCCAGAGGGGGGGAATCCAGCACTTACCATAGATGGAAATGTAATCGCTGTTTCAGGAGTTACCACTTATTATTCAGCAGCCACAGAGTCCAATGAGCCAAAAGGAACGGGTATTGCATATTCAGTAGATTATGGTGATACATGGAAATTTATGGAACAGCCTATTGTTGAGAATCCAGAAGAAGGATTATTTCATCAAATTGAATGGGGGGGGCAAACACTTCAAATTTTGGCGGTAACCACGGCTGTCAATAATGTGTCATACGATTTAGCTATTGGTGAAAGTTATATTTATTCAACCAGTTGGGCGGGCGGATTACAGAGATTCGATTATATCAATGAAGAAGAACCCTTTACTGATTTAGATGGAAATGACCAATGGGATGATGGTGAAGCCTATGATGATATAAATGAAAATGGTCAATGGGATGACGAGCCTCAATGGGAAATAATTCCCTTACCCATGGATGATCAAGATTCCTTAATTTGTGGTGATATTGACATAGATGTATATGAGCTAAATCCCAAAGATCCAGGCGATGGAGGAAATCATAATCACAAGGGATTCTCTGTATTTATTGAGGATGAAATTATTTGGGTGGGGACGGCAAATGGTTTGAACAAAGGTGTCATTGTTAATGACTGCATAGAGTGGACTCACTTCTCTACAGCAGATGGCTTGACTGGAAATTGGGTAGTGGGGATTGATTTTGGTTTAAGTAGATTGTGGGCAATTACATGGGCAACAGTGAGCACCGAAAGTACAGGATTATCCTATTCATTTGACCATGGCGTAACATGGCAGTATGTAGATTTTTTCACAAATAATGGAACTAAAGTATATAATTTAGAAATTTCACAAAATCGAATTTATGCATCCACAATTGAGGGGCTTTATGTTTCAGAAGATGGTGAACATTGGGAGTTAATCCCTGATTTTATTGATAGTACCACCGGTGAAACAATATTAGATGATGCGGTCTATACTGCCCATGTTCCTTATGGAACATATGAAGTATGGGTTGGAACGGGTGATGGTTTGGCTATTCGAGACTCAAATGGATTTGTAGATATCCATCAATTTTGGGAGGCTACGGTAAGTCCTGAAAACGGAGACTTCAATTTTAGTGTGTATCCCAATCCATTCTATGTGAAAGATCATAATGTTAGGGGTGGCTCTGGACATGTTCGATTTGTCTATAATGTTGGTTCTAATTCCATAATTAATATTTATGATTTCTCTATGGATCATGTGGTAAAATTGAGTAATAGCCATTCTGCAGGAAATAATGGTGAAAGTGAAATGATTTGGGATGGTAGAAACTCACGAGGAAAGAATGTAGCAAATGGTGTGTATTTTTGTAAACTGACGGCAAGTGGTCAAGATTATTGGACAAAATTAGTGGTGATAAATTGATGAAGAGTTTCAGTTTAATACTCCTATTATTGAGTCTCCTTTCTGCTGATTATGGTGGAGGTTATGCTGGTTCTGAATTTAGATATCCATCAAATGCACGAGATATTGCGTTAGCGGGCGCAAACATAGCCGATGGAAGTGAAGGATATTACCAGTTTTCAAATCCCGCACAATTGCCTCAATTAAAAAGTTTGGGAATTTCCTCATCTTTCATGTCATTACCATTGGATAGATCCATTCAGATATTGTCAATCTCAAAACCGTTACCTCCGTTTGCGGGCATAGCTTTATCAATTTATCGTTCGGCGACCAGTGATATTGTCGGGCGTGATTTGATGAACAAGTTTACAGAAAATTTAAATGTATCCAATTATATGGGGATGCTTTCATTTGGACTTGCTCCATCAAAAAAGGTGGCTTTGGGATTAAATGTGAAAACATATCTCATTAAATTTGTGCATGACCATTCTGCAAATGGAATAGGGATTGACTTTGGTTTACGATTGACCCCCATTGATAAATTGGTATTTGCCCTAAAATTAGAAAATATGTCAGCAGAAATGAATTGGAAAGTAGATGTGGATGATGAACAACGCCAAAGTGTGGAGAGTTTTCCATTAAATTTAGTAGTTGGATGCGCATACCAATTTTCAAAGGCTAAGGTATATCTTCAGCAAGAAATAATGAATGGAGATGACGGAGAGAAATTCTATCGCACTCGAATAGGTTCAGAAATTTTGTTTGGACCACTAACGGTTCAGTGGGGGTCGTATCAAAACAGAGGTGAGTTTACTAATGAAACTTCCGATGATTTCAATTTTGTTTCAACGGGTGGATTTGGTGTGACAATGAAAGACAATTGGAATATACCATTACAGTTAAATTATGCATTCGATACGGGCCGTGCTGGTGAAGGTGTTGGGCATATGTTCACCTTAAATTGTAGGTTCAATGAAACAGATTAAATTCATATTTATACTTATTAATTTTTCATGGGCGATTGGACTTAAAAGTCTATTGATACCTGTAGATGCTATTTCTATGGCATCATCAAATACAGGAATTGCACAAAGTGAATCAGTGAAAATTAATCCAGCCATAATCGTATCTCAAAAATCTAATTCAATTTCAGTTTCATTAAATAATTGGTTGGGTGGCATAAAGGGGAATTCTCTTTCTCATCATTGGCAAAATCAATATGTGTATATAAATTCGTATCAAGTTGATGATATTGAACTTTGGGGCTTAAATCCAGATGATGAGGACATTGGGGATTTAAGCGTAAGATGGTTAAGTCTCGCCTATGGATATGGATTTAAACTAAGTGATAATATTCATGTGGGAGTCGAGACACAAGGAATTTATTCTCGACTTTATACGCAATCCACAAAAGGGTTTGTGGGAAATTTAGGTGCAATATATTCCTCAAGTGAAAAATTAAAATTGGGCGTAACTATAAAGAATTTTGGTAACGTAGATTCTGATTTAAATGAAGAGTATCCCCTTGAAATGGGAGTGGGGATAGCATGGAATATGAGTCATCCCATTTGGCTAAAATTTGATTTCATTAAGAATGAAACTACCGATACCATTATCAGATCTTCTGTTGATATCAATATAAACTATTTTACATTTACCGGTGGATTCAGCAATTACGACTCGAATCAATATTTTTCGGGAGGAGTTAAATTAGATTATCGTCATTGGTCGATCGCTTATGGAATCCTCTCCCAAGAAGTTTCAGCGTTGGGCACCCCCTATTCCATTCAACTTTCCCTTCATTATTAATTTGTGAAAAAATGCGGTATAATTTTTGGTTTTCTACTTTTTGGAATCCTCATTTCTGAATCGGATACAATTTATAAAGGCACCATTTGTTTAGTTATCGATGATTTTGGATATGCCCACAATGAAACGATTGAGGGTTATTTTTCCATGGAAAAAGATTTTAGTGTAGCCATTATTCCCGGACATATTTACTCACAATCCATTGGTGAAATTGCGGATAGTTTAGGTTTTGAAACGATTATTCACATGCCCATGGAACCATTCAATTATGATAGTTTGAGTGAAAAGGGATTTATTTTATCAGAGTCATTGAATGCTAAAGAAGTTGAAGAAAGAATTGATTTAGCCTTTTTAGAAATTCCCACTGCGGTTGGAATGAATAATCATCAAGGATCAAAGGCAACAGCGAACCTTCAACTTATGAAAAATGTGGCCCGAAGTTTAAAAAAGAGAGATAAGTTTTTCTTAGATTCATTTACAAATCCTGAAAGTCGAGGATTTATTACGATGCGTCGTTTTGGTGTAAAAACAGAACTGCGACAAGTCTTCCTTGATCATGTTGAAGATACCATTCATATACAAAATCAATTAGACAGTTTAGTCCAATTATCCCATTCTATGGATGTTGCCATTGGTATCGGTCACGTAAAACCCATCACTTTAGAAATCCTAAAAAAAGAAATTCCTCGATTAAAATCCGAAGGTTACCGCTTCGTTTCCCTCAGTAAAATAGTTAGATAATCAATTGTAAATAATAGTAACTCATGATATAGTTACGCTATTAAATTTCCCTACTAAAATATTTATTTATCTGAGGGAAATATGAGTGTACGTTTAGGTATTATGGGATTTTCAAGTATTGGCAGGCATCTGTATCGCTTTGCACAAGAATCCAATAACATTGCAATTCCGGTTATTAGTGATATTGGTAATCCTGAAATTCTTAATTTTTCTACCGCACCAATTGTATCATCAGATATTATTGGGAATCCATATTCATCAATTTATGACAGCGAATGTACAAAAGTAGTTTCAGGGAGGCTTGCACGTACATTAAATTGGTATGACAACAAATGGGCGTATTCAAATCGAGTTGTGGATTTATTAAGACTCATGTATAATGCTTAGAAAAGTAGTATTTAATATTGGTATTGTTACAGTATTAGGTGCATTTTCTATGCTTGCGTGGCACGGAATTATAGAATATTTTTTCATTAAATAAGGGCTAATAATGGAAGCAGATGTAATTGTACAGTTATCTCAGTTTGGATTCTCAAAAAATGAGTCAAAAGCTTATTTATCTTTATTGGCTCAAAACCCAGCTACAGGATATGAAATCAGCCAACGTTCTGGTGTCCCACGAAGTGCTATTTATGATATAATGAAAAAAATGGAGCTGAGTGGAGTAGTGAGTACTATTGGAAATAAGCCCGTTCAATATATCCCTATTTCAACAGACCAACTTTCCCAAAACCTTACCTCACAATTTGAGCATAATATTGAAGAATTGAAGAAAAAGATGAGTGAGCTTGATACAGAATCTTCAGAGGGAAATGTATGGAATATTAAAGGCTACCAAGCAATGATTGATCACCTTCGCTCGGTAATTGATAATGCAGAAGAATCTATTTTTTGCTCAATTTGGAATCGCGAATTTGATGAGTTATTGCCTCAATTTACAAAAGCTCAAGAGCGTGGTGTGGAAATCGTAAATTTTTCATTTTCAGGACTAGATGAATCAGTGGGTGAGAATTTCAGTTATGGAATCGATGAAGAAAAATTGAAAGCGATTTGGCAAAGGCAAATCATAGTTTTGATTGATCGTAAAGCAGTTTTATTAGGAAATTCAAACCAATCTAAAGATAATCAAGCAATTTGGACTACCAATCCCGCGGTTTTAAATATTTCATTGAATAATATTATATTAGATATAACATTATATTCTCAACGGAAAAAAGTAGATATTGATCATATTCTCGATAAGATGATGGATAAGAATATGGAAAAAATTGAGAACCTTCTGTAAATGATTCCTATTTTAATCGCAACATTTTCAATTCTCTTTTCTATGGGAGATGGCCTTACCTTCGCGCATGAATTTTCATTACATGCGCCAGATGCGATTCACGTAAACTTAGTGATATTTGAAAATGTTGAAGATTCCTCTGGGGTTGAATATCCCATGAAAAAAATTGGGGATAATTTCATCCATGAATTACTACAAATCGAAAATGGTACGCTATATGGATTTAAAGTAAAAAATGGAGATTATTCATCTCAACAATTTACATCTGAAACTATTATTACAGACCCTTTCTCTAAAGCATTGGCCACCCAAAATCATTATTCTCCAATTAATAAATCCATTATTTATGATGCCCCATTTGATTGGGAAAATAATGGTGATTTTACGTGGGTAAATGTTCCTGGCCGTGATCTTATTATTTATGAAGCGCATATAAAAGATATGACAATGCATCCCTCCTCCGAGGCAGATCAGCCGGGTGCTTACCTAGGTTTTATTGAGCCAAATCAAAAGGGCGGTATAGCACATTTGAAAAAGATGGGTTATAATGCGGTGGAATTTCTTCCCATTTTTGAATTTGGGAATGTGGAGATTCCATATTTAGATTCAACTCAATCAGTAATAAATACGTGGAATCCATATGCCTTCAATCATTGGGGATATATGCCATCATCCTATTTTGCCCTTGAAGGAAATTTTACTACAAACTCAAATGGAGATAGTAATGCTTGGAACGGTGTAGATGGCCGTCAAGTGAATGAGTTTAAAGCAGTAGTAAAAGAGTTGCATAAAGAAGATATAGCCGTTATTTTAGATGTTGTCTATAATCATGTATCTCAATATGATTTTCATCCATTAAAACATTTAAATAAGTCAGAATACTTTCGTCAAAATTCAGATGGTGATTATTCTTCGGTAAGTGGATGTGGAAATGATCTAAAAACTGAAAATGAGTACATCCGTAAAATGATTATTAGGAGTATTAAATTTTGGATGACCGATTATCATATTGATGGATTTCGTTTTGATTTGGGTAAACTCATTGATTGGGAAACCATTGAGCTAATCCGTGAAGAAGCTATAAAAATTAATCCCCATGTATTTATAACTTGTGAGCCTTGGGGGGGTGGATATGACCCAAATGGCTTTTCAGACAGAGGGTGGTCATCGTGGAATGACCAATTTCGTAATGCATTAAAAGGTTGGCACCCCGATGGGAATGGTGGGTTTCTTTTTGGGAAATGGCACCATGACTATGATTTTAATAAAATCCAACGCATATTTATGGGGTCACCACGTTCGCATGGTGGACAATTTATTGATGTGGCACACTCGGTAAATTATTTAGAGTCTCATGATGATTTCACATTGGGTGATTTTATTAAAATTGAAACGGGTCTATTCAGCCATGAAAGTAGAATCGAGGATGTTGATACACATGCAAAACTTACAGCGCCTGAACTTTCTATTCATAAATTAGCAGCTATCACATTGCTTGTTTCACAAGGTCCCGTTATGATTGCACAAGGTCAAGAGTGGGGTCGTAGTAAAGTGATTGCTCCATCTCAATTTCCAGATGAAAATGTGGGAAAGTTAGATCACAATTCTTACGAGAAAGATAATGAAACTAATTGGTTGAATTGGGATCATCGTGATGCTAATTCTGAACTGGTTGAATTTTATAAATCATTGATTCAGATTCGTAAAGAGAATGAATTGTTGCGGATTTCTAATCCAGAAGATTTTCAATTTATTACTGCAGATGGTAGTGATGTTGCCATTGGTTTTATAATTTCTCATGGAGATGAGTCCATTACAGTGTTGATGAACAGCCATCAAAGTGATATTGCAGAATTTGATTTAGAATCAGCGGATTGGATGAAAGTTATTTCAACCCATGATGACATAAAATTGAAAAACTTAAAAGTCATTTTACCTCCCGTTTCAGGAATAATACTGAAAAAATAATGTTAAAAATTCTTCCACTTATAATATTTCTTATGAATTGTGCTGATTCACCTCCCGTAAAGGAAAGAGGAGTGGTTCCCACGGTCAAATTACTACGGGGTGAATGGAGTGGAGTGGATATCTCAAATTATTTTATTATTGGTGACAATTCAATTCATGTGGAGGAAGACTCTCGATTTGAGTTTAAAGTATCAAATGATAGTTTATGGATTAAAGCACACCAAGGTGCAAGGGGATACTCTCCAATTTCATTCAATATTGGAGAGAATCAATATACATTAATGTCTCAAATAGAAAACGTTCATTATTATAATTTCAATTACATGTTTGAAGACATTAGTCAATATGGTTCTCAATTGGATACAAATAAAGTATTTGTAATGGGGAACTTTAATAATTGGAGTAGAATCTCCCATCCCTTAAAATTTAATGGATTAAATTGGGAGCTCACATTACCATTTCCACCCGGAGATTATGAGTATAAATTTGTGGTTAATGGTGAAGAAGTTTTAGATTCAAATAATACATTTTCAAAACCGAATGGCCTAGGCGGGTTTAATTCTATATTTGAAGTTACAAGTTCAATGATTGATGAAGCCTGCATATTCAAACATAGTTGGCAAAAAGATTTAAGAGAATTACGGTTTACAGGATGTGGCTATAAAACTCATTATGCTACATTAGATTATCAAGTTTTACTTAATAATAGATTATTAGATTCGACTTTATGGCATTGGAAATATGATGATAAAGTAAAATCTAAATTATTCTCAATGAATATAAATCAACTTGGAGATGGTCTTCTAAGAATTTATATAAATCAAAGTCGGGGTGGTATTTATTTAGAGAATCAAACCATTATCAAAAAGGGTAAACCACTTACCCCTGAAGTAGATAAAAATAACTCCCATTTCAAAGTATTGTATTCGTTGATGGTGGATAGATTTAATAATGGGAATAGTGAAAACGATAATCCTATAAATGACTCAGAAGTACATCCCCTTGCCAACTATCATGGTGGTGATATTGTAGGTATAACCCAAAAAATTAAAGAGGGGTACTTTTCAAATTTAGGGATTAATACAATTTGGATGAGCCCCATTATGCAAGGGCCAGATACATCATTTACTGAGTCTGTTCCTCCCCATCGAAAATATACGGGTTACCATGGCTATTGGCCCGTGGATAGTCGAAAAGTGGACCCCAGGTTTGGAACTGGTGAAGAGCTTAAAGAAATGATTGAGATTGCCCATGAATTTGGAATAACGGTACTCTTAGATTTCGTCTCTAACCATACCCATGAAGACCATCACTATTTTATTGAACATCCTGAATGGTATGGAAATGTTGAACTCGAAGATGGCACGCCGAATATTAGAAATTGGTCTGATGAAACCATGCTGACCACATGGTTTGATACATTTTTACCCACTTTTGATTATGAAAATAATGAGGATGCTATTGATCACGTTGTGGATGATGCCATTTTTTGGATTACCCAGTATGGATTTGATGGATTTCGTCAAGATGCCACGAAACATGTTCCACATACATTTTGGAAAAAGTTAAGATCTCGATTGGATGAAGAATTTCCAGAAAAAGATATTTTTCAAATAGGAGAAACCTTTGGAAGCGATGAGCTCATTCAATCTTATGTGAATCCAGGTGAGTTAGATTCTCAATTTAACTTTTCAAATTATTTCAGTTTACGTGAATATTTTTCATCTGTAAACTCAATTGATTTAAATCAGTTGACGCGTGGTATAAATCAGAATTTAGTCAAATATGCTCCCATCAATCTCATGGGGAATATAACCAGCAGTCATGACCAAGTGAGATTTATGGCATTGGCAGATGGCCAAATTAGAATGGATGAAAATGGAGTAGAGCGTTCATACACTGATTTACCAATTGAGGTGAATTATCCAGAAAGTTATGACCGCCATTTTATGTTTACCGCCATGAATATGCTGCTCCCGGGAATTCCGGTGATTTATTATGGTGAGGAGTATGGCCAAATTGGTGCCAATGACCCGGGAAACAGAACGGATATGCAGTTTAAAAATGAATGGAATACAGATGAGAGAAAGCTGTATGAAAAAGTTCGAATGATTTCTCATGCACGGCAGAAATTTCCATCAATGGCATTAGGTGATTTATTAGTTATTTATAATGTAAATAATGTACTTATAATCAAGAAGCAATACTTTGATGATGAGAGTATTTATATATTCAATTTGTCTGATGAAAACAAAAATTTAAGTAGAATCCCCAATAAAGATAGTAAGTGGAATTCCATGTTAGATAGGTCTGTATTAATTGTAGAAAAAGGTAAAGCTTCTCTCAATTTATCTCCTTATGAAACAAGGGCATATTATCTAGGTGATTAAATTTTTCTCTATCATAATTATACTTTTATTTACTGGATGCATTGAAAAAAAATATTCAACATCCTGGCAAGAAGATGCAATTTGGTATCAAATTTTTCCAGAACGTTTTTATAATGGGGATGTTTCTAATGATCCAATCCTGGAATCTTTAAAAGGTACATGGCCCTATGAAGTCCAGGAATCATGGTCAGTTATGCCATGGACTTCTGAATGGTATAAATTCCAACCTTGGGAAAAACAAAATGGGAGAGATTTTTATTATAATGCACAACTTCGGCGGTATGGTGGGGACATTCAAGGTATCATTGAAAAGTTAGATTACCTTGAAAACTTAGGAATCAATGCCATTTATTTGAATCCTATTTTTGAGTCACCATCAGCCCATAAATATGGCGCAAAATACTATCATCATATTGACAATAATTTTGGACCCAACCCTAAACATGATGAAACAATTTGGGAGAGTGAAAATCCGGCTGACCCAAATACGTGGCAATGGACATCCGCTGATTCACTCTTTTTAAAATTAATAAAAGAAGTACATCATCGAGATATGCATATCATTATTGATGGTGTATTTAATCATGTGGGAATTCCATTTTGGGCATTAGAAGATGTGCGAGAGAATGGTGAGAGAAGCAGATATGCCTCATGGTTTCATATCACTTCATGGGATGACCCCACCACAGAAGCAGACGAATTTGATTATAGCGGGTGGTTTGGATTTAAAGATTTACCTGAATTATCAGAAGATGAGCATGGGCTCATTCCTCCTATTCAAGACCATTTACATGCAGTTGTGAAACGGTGGATGGACCCCAATGGTGATGGTGACCCTTCGGATGGAATTGATGGTTGGCGATTAGATGTGGCTGAAACTGTGAATATTGAGTTTTGGAAAATCTTCAGAACATGGGTGGATGAAATAAATCCAAATGCATATTTAACGGGTGAAGTTTGGTGGGAAAATTATTTCGACAATATTATGATTGATGCCTCGCCATGGCTTGAAGGGGATGCTTTTCATTCAGTGATGAATTATCGTTTTGCTGATGCCATATTTAAATTTTTTATTGATGATAAAAATAAGATTTCCACAGAAAAATTTGGTGAATACTTGAACTTTGTCATTGAGGACTATGGATTTGAAACCTTCTCAAAAATTCAAAATTTATTGGGAAGTCATGACACTGAACGGATTGCATCCGCATGTGCAAATCCAGATCGATGGATAGATCACGCTAATAATCTAAATTATAATCCTGAGTTTAATATTCGTAAACCCAATCAAACTGAATATGAGTTACAAAAACAAATTATCACATTCCAATTTATGTTTCCTGGGACACCTTATATTTTTTATGGTGATGAAGTGGGAATGTGGGGAGCCGATGACCCAGATAGTCGTAAGCCCATGATTTGGCCAGAATTTCAATATGAAAATGAAAGCGTTGACCCCTTTGGGAATATTCGAAAATCTGATAATGTATCGGTGAACCAAAATTTATTTACACATTATCAAATACTCATTCAACTTCGTAAAAAATATTCGGCTCTTAGACGGGGAAATTATGAGATGTTATATGCTGAAAATGAAATTTTTGCATTTTCTCGAAAACACAAAAAAGAGCAGATCATTTCTATTTTTAATGCATCAAATTTCCATCAAGAATTTAGCATAGATTCCCTTAATTTAGATGGCGAATCCCAATCGATTTTACTCTTGGGATCACAGGGCAGTTTACCTCCACATTCATACAGTATTTATGAAATTAAATAATTTAATTATCATCACATTTTTGATTATTTCTGCATGCAGTTCGCATGAGGATTCTAACCCCATCCTCGCCAAAATAGATGGTGAACCCATCTATCTGAATGATTTTATGCACAAGTATAATGCATTTCTTCAAACTACTGGAATTGAAGACAACCTTCTTTTTAGGGCCAAATTTTTAGATGGTGATATTGATAGAGAAATTCTTTTGGAAAAAGCAGCTTCAATGGATGTTTTAGCCCTTCCTCAAATTCAAAAAGAAGTTCGAATTATCAAAAATCAAATTATGCTTAACCATTTTAATGAAAAAGAAATTTTTGATAAAATTGCTATTCAAGATTCAGATTTACGAGCGGCATTTCAGCAAAGTAAAACCCAAATTCATGCGCGTCATTTATTTTCAAAATCCATAGAAGGGGCGAATCAACTTAAGCAGAAATTAGAAAATGGCGAATCATTTGAATCGTTGGCTGAATTAGTATTTCAAGATTCGGTGCTAAATAGTAATGGCGGTGATATTGGCTATTTTACATTCAATGAAATGGATCCCAATTTTGAGGTGGCAGCATTTTCGTTAAAAGATGGAGAAATTTCTGCACCGGTAAAAACGAAGAATGGCTATAGCATTATTCAAGTTATTGACCGATGGATTGAACCTCTCATTACAGAGCAGGATTATCAATTACATAAGGAGGGTTTTGTACAAATTCTCAAATCAAGAAAACGACGAAATGCAGTAACTGAGTACACTCAATCTATAAAAGATAATTTGGGCCTAAAATTAACGGCCAATCAGTTGCAATCTATTTTACATAATTTAAGTTCTATTGCCAATGGGAATTTGGAAAAAGTTAAGGATTATCCAGAGTTTGATGTGATTACACAAATTTCTGAAATATCAGAAAAGCAACGTGCACGAGTAAATTCTATTGAGGATTTGAGCGACTTACTTTTAGGAATTAAAGTGAGAAATGAAATTCTAAACAGAGTGAATGAATGTGATTGGTTCAGTCAAATTGAAATCCAAAATGAGATTCAATCAAAAACGGATGATGCCCTTTTGTCACATGTGGTAGAATTATTAATCCATAATGAAGATTTGACTGAAAATAAATTTCAAGTATTGATGGAAAATTTACGAAAAAATAAAATTATCAATATTAATAATGAATTATTGAAGCGATTTGTGTTAGCATGATTCGAATTTTAATTTCATTAATTTTTACATCAGTTATATTTTCGGGTACTACCGGAAAGTTAACTGGCCATGTAACCGATACCAATACTGGTGAAGCATTAATAGGATGCAATATATTGATTCCCAATGCAAGTACAGGAGCTGCCACAGATATAAATGGTGATTATATCATTCTCAATATTTCTCCTGGAGGTTATGATATTAAAGTTACCATGATTGGGTATGCTGACGTGATTTTTGAGAATGTAACTTTCTCTATAGATCAGACGACTCGATTAAATATTCAATTGAATGTGGAGGCCATTGAGGGTGAGGCCATAATTGTACAAAGTCGAAAAATGATTCATGCCGATATTACTAATACTGAAGCCCGAATTACCGCAGAAGAATTAGAGGTGATGCCCGTAACTGATATCCACGATGTGATAAAATTACAAGGTGGAGTTACGCAAGATGCCAATGGTGGAATCCATATTCGGGGTGGCCGAAGCAGTGAAGTAGTATATATGGTAGATGGGGTTTCTATGACCGATGCCTATGATGGTGGGATTTCGGTGGCGGTGGAAAATAGTAATATTAAAGAATTGCAAGTTATTAGTGGCACATTTAATGCTGAGTATGGGCGTGCAATGTCAGGCATTATTAATATGGTAACAAAAGATGGTGGAAATAAT